>NZ_CAWUDO010000006.1:0-179121 GCF_963920935.1 Nostoc sp. CCY 9925
TTCCTGGTTAATATTTTGTTACATAGCGGTAAATTTTCACGCCCATTTACTTATCTAACTCTTAACAAATGTCCACTCTAAGACCTTGATGGGGGCTTCTTGTAGTGCTTGAGTGAGTTCGGCATTGCTTTCAAATTTCACCTGGGAGAGGGCGCAAGCTTCAATGTTGACGGTGAATTTCTCCTCTTGGAAAGGCCAGGGTTTGACAATAACTAACTGATCGCTGCGCTGCTTGATATCATAGCGTTCACCGTCAGGGCCCTTGCTAATTTCTAAAAAGCGTTCATCAGCAGGTAATTCTTGCTGACAGAGAATCAAAGAAAGGCGATCGCACCATTGCATAAATGCATAAGCCGCATCAACTTCTTCCTTTTCAATGCCTAGTTCTTTGCGCCAACGTTGTTGATTTTGAAGTTGCTCATCTAAAAGTTTGTCTAGTTCTGAAGACTTACCCCGGCTTGGCTCATTTAAACGGCTGATGTGCATGGAAATTAATAAAGCCACCCATCGTCCACGGTAAAGAGCATTTTTTGCCAAATTAGCAATTTTGTATATACCAGCTTCTGCCTTACTTTCTGTCATCAAAGTAAAGTCCATTGGCGCACCAGCTTCAGTCAGATTATCTTCTTCCCACTCTTTTTCTAAGTCATCGTGATGGGAAATTGCAGCTAGTGTTTCATATAATCGGGCTGGAGCATCCTTACGTCGCCATTGTCCTGCTAATTGAGCTGCTAACAAAGCATGAGCACGATGATAAATAATTTCCCAACCATCTTGGGTAGCGTTGACAATCACAAATCAATCTCCTGATTCACGGTTTTGATTTAGAGTTGAATTAAAGCAGAATTCAAAATTCAAAATTCGGGAATCAAACAAGCTTTCAGCTTGGCTACCAAACTGAGGCTGTTCACTCCATGTTTCTTGAAATCTGCTGTAATTTTTGAATTCTTCTGTGTGTGGCTGTATATTTATAGCCCAATACGCTTGGTGTTAGAGACAAAAACCTTAAACTGCGTAGGTTGGGGAGCCACTCCATTGGACGGGTTCCGCGGCTTGAAGGAAGTGGCGTTTGAGAAACGTAGCAAGATCCCGAAGGGTAACCCAACATTTTTCGGGGTTTTTGGCTTTCACTTTGTTCAACTCAACCTAGGATTATCCTTAAGCCAACCGTATTGATTTATAGCCATTGGTAGGGGCACACAGATGTGCGCCCCTATGGTGTGTCGTATCGAAATTAAAATCAGCAAATACCGCTCAGCAATCATTCAAAGCTGACAATAATATACCAAACACTATTTGCTGTAAATCAACTTATTTTCTGGCTGCAAGCTATGGAATTAAGAGTGACTTTCTAACGGATTCGCAATGTATTTGAACGTTGGCTCAGAATTCCAAGGGCCACGCTCATCTTTGCCATTACCGTTTGTAGATAGATTGTAGTAAAGAGCAACAGTTTCATCTGGTTTAATATTACCAAAGAATGGATCTGTTAACTTACCCAGAGAATCTAGAGCTTTCATAAACATCTGGGTATGAGAAATTTCTCGTGTTAAAAGATGGACTAAAGTTTCTTTGGTTCCTTCGTCAGTTGCTAACTTAATCAACTCTTCGTAAGTCTGACGAGCACCAGCTTCAGCTGCAATATTGGCTCTCAAATCACGGACTACATCTCCGCCTTCATTCAAGTAACTTGCAGTCCAAGCGTTACCCTGACTATCTAGAAAGTGAGGTCCTATACCCCGTACTGCAAACAGAGTACTTTTATAAGCGTCTGTTTGATCGGTATTTTTGGTATGAGCTTCGATGAGTTTACCAACCATTTCTAGATGGCTGAATTCTTCGATCGCAATATCTTGGAGCATGTCTTTAATTCCAGCATTTTCCACATGGAATGATTGAACCCAATATTGCAAAGCTGCGCTTAGTTCTCCAGTTGCTCCACCAAATTGCTCTAGAAGTAATTGAGCAAAACGAGGGTTTGCTTCCTTAACGTTGACTACATGAATAGGATCTTTTTTGTGAAAGAACATAGATTTAAGCTTCCAAAAAACAATTTGAGAAAATGGATGGAATGGTTTTATTTACTAGTAGTATTTCCGCCGTTGCATCTCGATAAATTGAGATGGCATAGCTTCTCAATTGGAAAACGAGAAGACTAATAAAAACCACTGGTCATTTCATGATTAAAAACTGCCACTCAGCAATCAGGCATTGCTACTTCTTCTGATTAATCCCCATAGGTAGATAGCAACAATGGCGCCGAGAATAGCTACTAAAATCCCAGGAACAGTTAAGCCAGCACCAGCCGCAGTAATTTGTAGAGTTCCGGTTCTGAGCAATGTAAACAAAGTTCCACCGATGAACGCACCAATGATGCCTAAAATCATTGTGGAAAGAATACCACCGCCTTGATAACCAGGATAAATAGCTTTAGCGATCGCACCTGCCAAAAGTCCTAAAACTACCCAAGCAATAATACTCATAATCGATAATTACCTCATCACTCTCACTTCTATACAAGTTATCAACTCTAATTCACAATTCTTTCTATCACACGGGATAAATGCTGAATCCAAAAGTTAGATAAAAGAGGTTGTATCCAGATTACATGAGAATCGGCATTTGGCATTTATAGCATAAAATATTCAATGAAATTTTTTCCTAGCCTAACGAGATCATCAATTATTGAATTTTGAATTTTATATCAGGCTTTGTGGATTACATAACTGGATTATTGAAAATAACATAATTATCGATTCTGAGAAAATTTGTTAGATCTATCTATCTGAAGATGTAATTTTGTTATCTAACTTTTTGGAGATGTAAAATTTATGAAAAAAATTAGATCCTCAACTTATTTGAGAAGTCAGGGATCTAAAAACTGTAAAATTTGCAAATAATTTATGATTGCATAGTAAAAACGTCGTATTGCAACGTTTCTTTAAATGGCGCGAGAGAATTTTGACTCTCGCGTTCTTGTATGAGTATCAAATACGACGGCGATATTTCTGACTAGCAATCTACCGATGTCTGTGATTTGGATGTGATTTTTTGATAAACTCACCAGACCATCAGCTTCTAGTGGTTTTAACTCCTCTAGCTCATCAGAGAAATATTCATCAAAATGGATATTATACTTGTTTTCGATGTTTTGCTTATCCAACTGAAAATGAGACATAATAGACATGATTGCATCTCGCCTGATGATGTCATTTTCGGTCAGTTGAATACCTTTACTAACAGGTAAATTTCCTGCTGCAATTGTCTGATAATAATCCTTTAATTCTTTGTGGTTTTGAGCATAGGCATTTTCTAGCATACTGATGGATGTGGCACCAAAACCAAAAAGTTCTGTTTCGGCGTGGGTAGTATAGCCTTGGAAATTACGCTTGAGAGTGCCATTGCGTTGAGCGATGGCTAGTTCATCATTAGTTTTAGCAAAATGATCCATCCCAATAAATAGATATTGGTTATTCGTCAATTCCTCAATGGTCATCTTCAGTATTTCTAACTTTTCCTGGGCTGGAGGTAGGGCTTCTTGAGGAATATTTTTTTGCGTCGGTTTCATCCACGGTACATAAGCAAAATTAAAAACAACAATTCGGTCAGGATCTAATTCCATAGTCTTTTGCACCGTCTCCCGAAAAGTTTCACGAGTTTGATAAGGTAAACCATAAATTAAGTCTACATTCACACTTTCAAACTTCGCTTCTTTAATCCAACTCATGACATCAAACAACATTTCTTCAGGCTGAACGCGGTTCACAGCTACTTGAACTTGTGTATTAAAATCCTGAATGCCAAAACTAATGCGATTAAACCCAATTTGTCTGAGAAACAGAATATAGTTTCTATCAATGTAACGGGGATTAATTTCAATTGAGATTTCCGCTTGTGGGTCAATGTTGAAGTAGTGATTGATGTTTTTCCATAAAAATTCTACTTGGTCGCGTTCCAAATAATTAGGAGTTCCACCACCCCAATGAATTTGCAGCACTTTTCTTTGTGAATCTATTAAAGCTGCGGTGTTTTTGATGTCTTGAACCAAATAGTCTAAGTAAGGTTCAGCAATTTTCTTGTTGTTAGAAATTACTGTGTTACACCCACAGAAATAGCAAGCACTTTGGCAAAAGGGAATGTGGAAATATAAAGAAAGAGGAGTTTTGCGTTGATTCGAGGCGGCGATCGCAGCTTTAAAATCAGTTTGGGTGAATGTTTCGTTTAACTCTGTAGCAGGTGGATAGCTAGTATATCTGGGTGCGCGAGTATCATATTTTTGGATCAAATCCAAATCAAATTTGACACCAGGTAATAGAAAAACCATTGAGTTACTTTCCAATAAATGTGTGAAGGGAGTGGGGGTAGAGGGGCAGGGGAGGCAGGGGAGGCAGGGGGCAGGGGAAGCAGGGGGGCAGGGGGGGCAGGGGGGGCAGGGGAGGCAGGGGAGGCAGGGGGAGAAATAACCAATGCCCAATGCCCAATGACCAATGACCAATGACTAATGACTAATGACTAAATTGCAGTTATTTCGGTGCTACCTGGATTTTGGGAACGAGTCAGATTATTAAACAGAACTTGACCCAGCGCTTTAATTAGACTTCCTTCTAGTTCCTGAGCCATCTGTAAATTCAAGCCAAAGGCATTATTGGCTTCTGTAACAATCCGTTGTGCTGTAGCATCATCAATGGGTAGTTGATTTAATACCTGACGATACTTATCCTTAAATGCCTTTTTATCAGGAATTTGCTCAAAATTGTAAAAGGACGTGCCTTCATAGCCAGAAAGCTTGAGGGATGACTGAGCAATTTTTTGTAGCATTTGACCCCCTGAGAGGTCACCCATGTAGCGAGTGTAGGCATGACCTAGCAATAAAGCTGGTTCATTAGCAGAAATTTCCCGAATACGCTCTATGTAGGTTTGGGCAGCAGATGAAGGGGCGACTTGCTCTCTCCAATTATCCCCATAATAGAACACCATGTCTTTTTCGAGGGAAGTTTGGCGATTAAGTTCGGGAAAATAAACCGCACTAATCACAGGATGGTCTGTATGGCTTTGTATGGCCGCTTCTAGTTCGCTGTAGATGTAATACAAGTTGCTTAAGAACTTGGCGAAGCAGTCTCTGTCTACAACTCCTTTGAGAAAACATTTCATAAATCCCACGTTTTCTGCTGAGGTGTGGGCTTGTTGAGTTCCAGAGCGCAGTTTGATGGCGAGATTGCTACTCATTGTTGCTTCCTTGATATTCAAGTGCAAGGTTTTGAAGCAGTCATCACTCAGGATGCCTGCCAGTACCAGAGTTAAAAGATTGTTATTCTAGGTTTAAAGAGGATCTACATCACTCTATCCAGCAAGTACCACTGCCGATGTAGACCCCAACTGTTTTTATTTCTCCTAAGATTATTTAACTATTAATATTTGGATGACTATTAAGTTATTAAAATTTATTTATATTTGAAGAGAGAAAAATCTGAATACACGGTCTTACTTAGTTATAAATTGCCGTGTCATTTTGATATATAGCAATTCTCATTTGAATGAGGTATATGGGTAGGGACGCACAGCTGTGCGCTCCTACGAGGATCTATTTTTTCTGTACCTCACCCATGTGTAAACCGCCATAGCAGGCAACAAGCAATAGGCTTGAAAATATTTTTGTGTCCGGGTTTTAAGCCTTTTTCTCTCCCCCTGCCTAAACAAATAAAATTCCTTAACCCAAGCGTATTGCCCTACTCCCCACTCCCTTTTTTCTCTCTTCTGCCAGACTTTAGACGAGTAGTTTTTACAGCTACTGAGTTGTTTTGCAAAATTGCAATTTCCCTTTGGGCATCTTGATAACTAGCTTTTTCGCCTTGTTGTTGGAATAGTTTTGCAGCTTTTTTGAAATCTGCGATCGCTCCTTGTTTATTTTTCTGTTTGGCGCGAATTACACCCCGATTATAATAGGCTAAGGCATTGTTAGCATCGATAGCGATCGCTTGTGAATAATCCTGATTTGCAGCTTTTTTATTTCCCAGTTCGAGATAGGCGTTACCACGATTATTGTAAGCTGCGGCATCGTTAGGATCTAGTTTTAGTGCTTCAGTATAATCTTCAATAGCACCTTTATAATCTCCGAAAGAAAAGCGGTGAATACCTCTGTGGATATAAGCAGCCAGAAATTTTGGATCTATCTGTAAAATAGTATTGTAATCTTCAGTAGCTTCTATTTTGTTTCCTAAGTCGCTATAAATATCACCGCGATTCAGATAAGCTTCTATGTATTTGGGATTGATGTTAATTGCATCCGAATAATCTTGTAAAGCTGCATATTTTTGTTTATTAAAAACTTGAGTTAAACCCCTTTGATAATAGGCTTTGGCATCACTAGGATTAATCTTAATTATTCGATCAAAATCTTGGATTGCTGCTTGTCTGAGTTTGAGGCGACGGCGGAGAATACCTCGCTGCAAGTAGGCTTCGGTATACTGAGGTTTGATGGCGATCGCTTTGGTCAAATCTCCAAGCGCCCCTTTATTATCTTTAAGTTGAACGCGGGCTAATGCCCGACCATAATAAGCATATGCATCTTGAGCATTTAACTTAATCGCTTGGGTATAGTCAGCGATCGCTTCTTTATACTTGGATAATTCATACAAAGCAAATCCCCGGTCATAATAGGCATTAGCATCTTGAGGATTGAGCAAAATTGCTTGACTAGAGTCTGCTTGTGCTTGCTCATAGTCTCCTAATCGATAATAAGCATCGCCTCGCTTATTATAAGCTAAAGCATTTTTTGGTTCTAATTGAATTAGTTGACTAAAATCTTTAATTGCTCCTTCGTAGTTTGCTTGATCATATTTATTTACTCCTTCTTCATATAATTTTGGTTGAAGAGTATTTTCCGATTTTGGCAATTGCAAAAACCAGGCTGTAACACCAAGTGTAAGACAGCCAGCTATCCCCGTCATCACTAAGAATAATTTTTTTGGATACTCACTTTGCTGTTCAGCTTCAAGACTTGTTAGCTTTTTCAAATCATCTAAAACTTCAGTTGCATACTGATAGCGCTTTCGGTAGTCAAAGCGCACCATTTTATTAATAATTTTTGCTAGTTTTTGGTTAATTTTTAATTTTTTATCCTGCCAAACAATTTCACCTGTTAGTCGATTCTTCTGGCTTCGCAAATTAGATATTTCGTTTGTTGGTAAACCGAGAAGTGCAGCGATCGCAACTACACCTAAAGCATAGATATCGCTGTTATATTTCAGGTTGCCATTAACTTGTTCTATAGGCGTATATTCGAGACTATCGAAGTTATTGATAACTTCGCTAATAGTATTAAAGTCAACTAAAACTAGTTTTTTATCTGAATCCCGGCGAATAATATTTTCTGGTTTAATATCTTGATGAATCACTCCACGGGTATGCACAACTACCAAAATTTCTAATATCTCTGATAAGAGACTAATTACTTGGTCTTCCCTCAGAGGTTGTCCCGGTAAAATTTCGTCAGTTAAAGGTAACCCAGGAATAAATTCTTGGACTATATAAAATTCTTCATTTTCTTCAAAATAAGCAACCAGCTTCTGGATTTGGTCGTGTTCTTGTCCCAGTTGTTCTAAAGTTGTTACCTTATTAGCAAACAAGCGGTGGAGGATTGTTAAATTTTGGGGATTTTTAGTAGGAAAATTTAGCTGCTTGACTACAAATTGTTTAACAGGAAGATTAACATCTTCTGCTAGATAGGTTTTTGCCTTTTCCCCATCATTGAGAACTTTTAGTATTCGGTAGCGTCCATCTAGTAAATGACTATTCATCAATATCAATTATTATCTGATATTTTATTTGATTATAGTGTACGTGTTATTACTGGTAATTTTAAAATATAAAAACTTCAGAAAAGAAAAATAATCATAGCAAAATGGCATTTATAAGTCTGATTTATTAGCTAATACTACATGTTGCTACTAATATTTTTCTTTTTCAGTAGGATGTTACTAACTGCATACGGTTATATAGTACCAGACTTAAGTAATATTTTTGCATTAAAGGAGACTTGGGATCGAAAGTGAGAATATTAAGAGGTTATTTTGATCCATGTTCTTCAGCAATCACACTCATGACACTCGATCCCCAAATGCGGTAAAAATAGCGGATCGAATGATACATAATTCCGGTCTAAAAGATTGAAAATCAACAGATTTAGGCAAAACAAAGACCGAGTGGCTACTGTAAAGCGTCAATTACTCGAGGCGCTAAGTCATCGTGACATAGCTGCTGTTAGTAATTTGATTGTAAGCTGGCAAAAAGTTGTGGGAACGGAAAAGTTAACTAATTTGATTGTCAACGAGGTTATGGTGGAATGCGACTCTGACAGCCACCGTTGGTTTTGTCGAATTTTTCTTGGGCAAGCGCAATATGAACAGATGCAGGAAAAAGCCCAAAGTAACGTTTTTCAAATTCTTTTAAATGAAGGTTTAGAACCGGGCAAAGACTTCAGCTTTGGATCTGATGGCAGACTTCTGATGAGCGATCGCGCCAAGCAAATTTTACTATCCCAAGTACCACAGGAACGTAAGTTTTTATTTGAAGCACAGTTAGAACCCTTGCTCAACGAACATCGAGTTATTGCTATTGAACAGCAGTTAGGATGTGCATTTTTTAGCAATTTGACTGAAATTGCCATCCAACAAATTCAGGTATTAAGCAATTCTCAAGCAGCAGCTTATCTAGGAGTACTAGTGGCTGGGTTAGTGTCGCGCCATCCTCAACTTCAGGATGCAGACTTTCCCACACGATTTATTCTTAGTACTCTCCAAGGATTACCCGAAGAACGAGCAATGCTAATCCTCAACGATCCAGAGGAGAATCCCGAGTTTGATGAGCTGACCATTTTTCAACATTTATTAGCAGCAATGGGAGATGCAGAACATCACCGAATTGCTGAGGAGGACGGCGGTATTAGCCTTGAACAACTCAAAAAACTTGATTTAGTTTGGCGTGGCGATCGCGAAATTTCGGAAATAATAGCCATGATAGAAAAATGGCATCTCAAAAATAAATAGGGGTTGTAGAAAAAGCCTTACTCCAAGACAGCTTACCCCAATTGATCCCACTTTTTTATAACACCAATAGTATTATGTCAAGTTCAAATTTGGCATTGATATCAAGTTCGGATAATTACTTAGTATTCAAAACTCTGTGCATCTTTGCCTCAGTCCTCATCATAAGTCTTCAACCGAACCTGATATGATTACGCTGGCACAACAAATTTTTCACTGCCAGCCAGTCCAAAAGCGGTATGAATAGCTTGTAAAGCTTTAACACCTTGCTCTTGTGCCACGACACAGCTAATTTTAATCTCTGAAGTGGCAATCATTTGAATATTTATTTGTTGTTGGGCTAGGGCATCAAACATTTTAGCAGCAACACCTGGTTGCCCTACCATACCTGTACCTACAATACTTACTTTTGCGATCGCACTATCTAAAACAACTTCACCCCATCCTAATTCTGCTGCTACTTGGGTGAGCAGCTGTTTTGCATTTTCTCCATCCATTCGGGAGACAGTAAAGGCAATATCTCGCCTGGGAATACCATCAATTACCCGGCAACGCTGAGATTGAATAATCATATCAACACTGATGTTATGTTGCGCTAATAATCCAAACAACTTTGCCGCCATCCCCGGCTTATCTGGTAATTGGCGAATAGCAAGACGCGCTTGGTTCAAGTCTAGGGCGATGCCGCGAACGGGAGGAGTGGGAGACGCGGAGACTGGGAGACGCGGTGACGCAAAGAAAGTATTTGATAATTTCTCCGCGTCCCCGTGTCCCCGCGTTCCCGCGTCGTCTTCGCCTGCTTCGATCTCAAATGCTGTACTAAGTGCAGTAACAGCGCGATCGCAATCAGCTGCATCTACTACGCAGCTGACTTTCACTTCGCTGGTGGAAATCATCTGTATATTTACGCCAGCTTCGGCTAAGGTGGCAAACATTTTCGCAGCTACACCCGGACGCCCAATCATACCTGCGCCTGCGATGCTGACTTTGGCGATATTATGTTCTACCATTACCTCAGCTTCCTCAGATTTGGGGTTGGATGGATTCCTCAGGGCTGGGGCGATCGCTGCTGCTACTGCTTCGGCTCGTTTTAAAATTGGTGTTGTCACGGTGAAGGCAATGTCATTACTATTACCTTCATGAATTGACTGAATAATCAAATCTACATCTACTTTTTGGCGGGCAATTTCCCCAAATAGCCTAGCTGCGACACCTGGCTTATCGGGGACGCGCAATAAAGCGACCCTTGCTTGGTTATTATCAAATTCTACAGCATCCACTGGACGGGCAATTTCTAGATTGATCAGCGATCGCCCTTGGGGTCTGGTAGATGTTACCCAAGTACCTGGGTCATCCGTCCAGCTAGATCTGACTACCAGGGGAACGCCGTAGTTACGAGCAATTTCTACAGCACGGGGATGCAAGACTTTTGCCCCCAGGCTAGCTAGTTCTAGCATTTCATTGCAGGTGATGGCATCCATCAACTGAGCTTCGGGAACTAAGCGCGGGTCTGTAGTCAAAATCCCTGGAACATCTGTATAAATTTCACAAAAATTTGCTTGTAACGCTGCTGCTAGAGCTACTGCTGAAGTGTCAGAACCACCACGCCCCAAAGTTGTAATTTCCATTTCTCCGGCACTAGATATGCCTTGAAAACCTGCTACTACAACCACCTTTCCTGCCTTGATATGGCGAGTTAGGCGAGTAGTTTCAATATGCAAAATCCGAGCGCGGCTGTGTTCAGCTTCGGTAACAATTCCTACCTGAGCACCAGTCATGGAAATTGCTGGTTGTCCGAGTTCTTGCAATGCCATACTGAGTAAGGCAATGGTGACTTGTTCGCCAGTGGAAAGTAGCATATCCATTTCCCGGCGGTTAGGATTTGGCGAGATTTCATTAGCTAGTTTGACGAGTCCATCAGTGGTTTTACCCATTGCCGAAACCACTACAACCAGAGAGTTTCCAGCTTTGACAGTTTTATAAACGCGCTGTGCAACAGCCTGAATGCGTTCGACTGAACCGACAGATGTACCACCATATTTCTGAACTATGAGCGCCATAACTTTTAGTCAATCAATTGTGTCTGTTTTGCTCAATGCCCCCGCCGGGTTAGGAAGCTTTGAAGGTATTAATAGATATTTACTTTACTAAATTATCAGAATCAATTGACACAAAAAATCTGAAATTGATATTTTGTCAGAAATTTTTTGTATACATCGCTGATTTAATAAAAAGGCGTTGGAAAAACCCACTCCTTCTAGGGATGGGATCAAAGACACTCCAACGCCCTTGACTGTTGACGCTTGACGGTGACCGTTAACAGTCATCAGTCAACAGTCTAAAAAGCTTTCCTCCTCTACTCCCTACTCCCTTTTTCAAGACAGCTAATCAAAAATTAAAATTGACTCAATAATAAAAATACTGTTTGAAATAGCCCCACAACGAAACCTAAAATACCGCCTAAAGTTACAATCGCTTGCAATTCATTTTTCACAATTCCTTCGATCGCAGCTTCTAAATCAGCAGGTGAAGTTGATTTTACACGGTCAACTATCACTTGATCTATGGACAAAATTGGAATCACTTGTGCCACAATTGCCTCTAAATCTTTTTCTAAATACTTCTCTAGAATGAAAGCCAATTCTTGACTCATCACTTCTAAAGAAGTATTGACAACAGGTGAAGTACTCAAACGATTTAATAGCACTACAGCAATATTTTCCCAATTAACAGAATCAGTTAACCCTTGTAGTAAATCACTGCCACTGGTTTGTACGTAATGGCGGACACTTTCGCGTGTGGTCTTTCGTAGTTGGCGGACAGTTCCAATTGGTAAGTTTTGTAGTGATAAATTTTGCAGCAATTTGCGAATGCGATCGCGCATTTGCAAATCTTGAGTCAATTCCTGCAAGCGAGTATTGGTAGCTTCTTTTTCATCTAAGCAAAAAGTCCTTAGTCGCGTCAGAGTATTACGTAAACCAAACAAATTAGCCACTACCCAGTAAGTACCACTGGTTTTTTCCCGAAAGCCTTCATCAATAATTTGAATTGTGCGATCGGTCAAAAAATCAACTATTGCTTGCCGCAATACATCTGGCGGTAAAACCACTTGCAATAACCAGTCAGCGAGCCGCGTGGCTTGTTCTTCAGTCAGTTTAAATTCCAGCAATATCTGGTCAAAAACTTGATTGATCTGTGCTTCTAAAAAGTCTTCTCGCCGTGACAAAACTTTCAGTAATCTGGGCAAGGATTCTCCTAATAAATCCCGCAAAATTCCCGCCACAATTTTAGCACTTTTCTGGTTTTTATCTGTTTTGACTTGTTCGATCGCCAGCCGCAACAACCAGAGAATCGCTCCTTGTACGCGTTCTGTTTGTAACAGACGCCGCGCCAGATTTTGCAATTCTTGTGGCGTTAGTAGCGACCCCATGATTGTCTTAGAAATATTCAGAGCCAGACGTTCCTGGTTGCGGGGAATTAATCCAGGGGTGAAGGGTACTCTTCGTCCAGCAATATAAATTGCTCGGTAGGGACGGAACAACATTTTGATGGCTATATCATTTGTGAAATAGCCGATAATTCCACCCAGTACAGGGGGAGACACATAAAGCCAAAGATGAGACCAGTCCAAGGGATGAATTAAAAAAGTTAGGAGTTGGTAGTAAGGAGTTAGGAGTTAGGAGTTAAGAGTTAGAAATGATAAATTCTCAATGAGAGTTTATTACTACTGCTAATTCATAACTTTTAATTTCTAACTCCTCACTGATTTTTCTTGACTACTAGCACTCCCATCATACCGTTCGCAATGGGGTAGTGTGTGGCAGCGCCAAAACCAACTTGATGAGCTAACTCTACTTGCTTTTTGCCGATGGGAAAGCGGTCTAAGCTGGGACTGATGTAAGCATATTCTTCTTTTAAGCCCAAATAATTCGCAACTGGTACCACAAAATTGTCCAGATACCACTGCTGAAAACCACGTAGCTGAGGATTACTCGGTCTATGAAAGTCTAAAATCGCAGCTTTACTACCCGGCTTTAGGACACGGTATAACTCTTGCAGACTACGGGGAATATCTTTAACATTTCTTAAACCATAGCCCATTGTTGCAGCATCAAATTGGTTATCGTCAAAGGGTAAATTTAGCACGTCAGCTTCTACCCAAGCGATCGCTGTTTGGGGGTACTGCTTTTGTGAGCGTTCTTTAGCAGTTTCTAGCAGGTTTGGGGAAAAGTCTACTCCGTAAACCTGTCCTGTTGGTCCCACACGCCGTGCCAAACGTAAAGCTAAATCACCGCTGCCACAACATAAGTCTAGTGCAGTATCACCCGATTTAGCCGCACTCCATTTCACTGCCATTTCTTTCCAAATTCGGTGTTGTCCCAGACTCAACCAATCGTTCAACTGGTCATAAACTGGAGCAATGCGGTTAAAAATGGACTGAATTTCGTTAGTCATTAGTTATTAGTCATTAGTCATTGGTTATTAATCATTGGTCATTTACCAAAGACAAATGACTAATGACAACTACACAATGGTTTGATGGCAGCGACTACTAGTCAGAGCGATCGCCACCAGTTGCGCTGATAAATCAATCAGCCTTAATTCATCTTCTCGCAAAATGCACGGTTGTTTCCACTGTAGCGACAATACACCCAAAAGTTGATTCCGGTAGCTAATTGGCATAACTAGATGTGCTTGCACGCCTGTGTTTTGGTAGTGAATAGCATCATTTAATTTAGTGTCTTTTAGTATATTTGAGGAAACTTGTATTTGCCTTGTGGCGATCGCTTCTTGGGTGAGTGGGTCTTGGGAAAGCCAGTTTTCTACTGTACCTGTATCGCTGTAATTACCTTGGGTCGCAGTCAGACTATTTCCATCTATAAGTTGTATAATACAACCCTGAGTGCCAAAAGTTTCACAAAAAGCCCTAGCAATTGGGTTAAGAGTTTCCTCTAAGCTAGAAGCTGCTTGAGTTACATGTACTAAAACACTCAGCAGTGCTATTTGAGCATGAGCGCGGCGTAATTCTTCTGTGCGCTGCTTGAGCAAGTCGTAGGTTTCTGCCGCTCTTTGGACTACTGCCTTTAGTTCCCCTGGGTCCCAAGGCTTAGTAATATATTTGTAGACTTGTCCGGCATTAATCGCTTCTACCAAGTCTTCAATATCAGTAAATCCGGTGAGAATTATCCTGACTGTATCGGGAAATTGAGGTACAGTCTTGCTGAGAAACTCAGTTCCTTTCATTTCTGGCATCCTTTGATCGGAGATAATCACAGCTACCTCCCCTTCTGCCGCCAAAACTTGTAGGGCATTCACGCCACTATCAGCTTTCAGAACATTAAAATCCCGTCGAAAAGTGCGATAAAGCAGATCGAGATTATCTGGCTCATCATCAACAACCAGAATTTTCAGCTTTTTTGGTCGTTCGAGAGTCATCACTTGATACTGGATTTTATCAATTTCGAGGCTAGGATTATCCATAAGATATTTCCCTTAAATATTTCGTTATTTTGTTATATTCCATACCAAGCTTAATCGAGAATAGGGCGATCTTCTCATGGGTTATTACGGAGGCAATTTATATTTTTGGACACATTTAGTTAATAAGTGCGTAAAAAATTGTTCGCCGAAATATTTAGGTTATTGAGTCGCGCTTCTCACAGATGAGTTCAACACATTAGCTTTGGGCAATTCATAGATTAGAATAAAACTTGCTCATGAGGTATTAATCAACCTCTCAAATTGAAGCTCACACAGCGATTTATGACTGATCTACCACCCAACGCTCAGAATTCCGAAAATACTAACAACGATGTAGCACAAGAGTTACTGCGAAAATTGAGGCAAAAGCAAGGTAACTGGGTGGAATGGGGAACTGCGATCGCCTCGTTGCAGAAAACGGGCTACAATCCCCAAGAAATTTTTGAAGCCACTGGATTTGAGCCGATTCAACAAAATCAGGTGATTGTTGGTTCTCAAGTTTATAATTCTTTAGAAAAATTTGGAGTTTCCGAAGCCACGCGATCGCACTATGCTACACGCGGTAGTGATGTTTTATACGAGTTGCGTTTGCTAACTCAAGAAGAACGTGCCACGGCAGCTGAACTGATCTTCGTCCACAAACTCGATGCCGATGAAGCGCGGGAAGTTGCCAAAGCAATCAAAGAATTCTCTTATTTCCGCACATTGCCAGAAGGATTTTCCAGCCATCCTGGGGATGCAGTTGCTCACCAAGCTTGGAAACTAGCACGCCAAAACTCAGATTTACAAGAGCGATCGCGCTTAATTGCCAAAGGTTTGCGTTTTGCTCAGACGCCAGCAGCT
The DNA here is from genome assembly GCF_963920935.1 of Nostoc sp. CCY 9925. NCBI lineage: Bacteria > Bacillati > Cyanobacteriota > Cyanophyceae > Nostocales > Nostocaceae > Nostoc > Nostoc sp. CCY 9925. The sequence goes on from NZ_CAWUDO010000006.1 coordinate 15,366, forward strand.
AGGAAACAAATCGAACAATTGCTGACTGATTTTACTACTGTTCCTAGACGTCCGGCTCCAATTTTACCCTTTTACCGCCTAGAATATGAAGAACAATTACCTCGAATGGTGCCAGTGGTGGGCGAGTTGCCATTATCAGCACAAGATTTGCAAGCTATACCCGTAATCACAGAAATTGAACCATTTCGTATGGTGAAATTTGCTGGAGAACAAGCTTGGGTGCCGTTACCAGGTTGGCAAGTACTGTTAGCTGCCGAAGATCCAGTAGCGATTTTAGCTTCTAGCGATCGCTTGCCCAACCAAAGTCAAAGAGAATCAGTGGTAGTAGTAGTAGATCGTGCCCAACGACAATGGGATGTTTCCAACTACTTTGTTGTTGAAAACGCTGGTGAATTAGATTTTCAATGGTTTGAAACTGAGCCAGAAATTCCTCTACTCGGACGAATCATTATCATTGTGCGTCCTAAGAAAATTCTGGATGAAGAATTAACGAAGGATTCATGGCAGATTGACGAATAAAGTCATTAGTTATTAATTATTAGTTAAATAGGACTTACGCCAGAACTCTCTGCAACTCTTGTATAATAAGGAGGTGTTGAACAACCGCAATTACTCCCATAATGAAGCTGGTATGCTCTACAGACATGGTGACGTTCTGCTCAGAAGAATTGCTAGTTTACCAGTGGCCGCTCAAAAACGTGTAGGTGCAACTCTGGCTCATGGTGAACTAACAGGACACAGCCATCGCATCCAGCAATCCTATGCTGTTCAGTTGTGGGTAAATGGTAGTGAGCTTTTTCTTGAGGTTAAAGAACCAACTGCTACCTTAGTTCATGAAGAACATCGGGCGATTGAACTACCCCAAGGATTTTACCGCGTCTGGAGACAACGTGAATACCGCCCTGACGCTTATGTAGAGGTCATAGACTAATGCTGAAAGTGATGTCAAATGGGCGCGTACCGAATAGACCAGTCAAGCAGCGTCCACAGCAAAGCCATGAGCCTTTATCGGCTGAACCTGCGAGGAAACTCATCCTTGAGCATCGTGCATGGGATGGGATGCGCGTTTTGGGTCACCTGGATTTAAGGGGTGCGTCGCAACTTTATAATTTACCTGAAAATCTCACTTGTGAAAGTCTGGATATCAGCGACTGTGTAAACTTGACAACCCTTTCCAAAGGTCTCCACGTTACTCATTGGATTGAGTTAGCCGGGAGTGGGATTACCAGTTTACCGGGAGGGCATGGTTTCGTTTTGCGCTGGCGAGGCGTGCAGGTGAGTGATGCCATTGCCTTTGCATCGGACTCTATAACCGGGCAAGATATCCTCAACATCGAGAACGTTGAGTTACGTCGGGTACTCATTGAACGTCTGGGATACGAGAGATTTTTGCAGCAAGTGGGAGGTTTAGTCCGTCATCGGGATAGAGATGCGGGTGGAGAACGTCAACTTATCTGCATTCCTTTTGAAGATGACGAGCCGTTTATGGTGTTGAAAGTCACTTGTCCATCTACAGGACACATTCATATCCTGCGCGTTCCCCCATATATGCAAAGTTGCCATCAAGCCGCTGCTTGGATTGCAGGCTTTGACAACCCAAATGATTATAGTCCGGCGATGGAGGCATAATCTCAATTTTGGATTTTAGATTTAATATTCATTGTGGGTAAACAGCGATGCCTACCACAGCGCAGACGCTAAAATGTTTTCAGATCTGCTGCGACCTCACCATGTTGACTTAGCTTGTGTGGATAAGCGCAGTGGCAACGTGATTATTTTAGCAAAAAATGAAATAAACATTGAGATTGAACCTAATGGAGAATGGAGGTTCCTATGAGCGTCAAAGCAGATTTTGCTACTATGACTGCAATTGAGCTTCGAGCTTATGTTTTAGAACATCGGGATAATGAAGAAGCCTTACACGTTTATCTTGACAAGCTCCATGCTGAAAATCCAAGTTCACAGGTGTATAGTCCTGATGACAATGTAGCTGAGGCAATTGCAGAGTATCTAAAGAATAAAAGCTAGTAGGAATCCTACATAGCTTTCATCCATTTGTTTTAACGGTGTTGAACTACTGACAATCTCCTAACTTCAACTCAATTGGTGCTGTTCGGTTGCACAAATCGCTTAATTTCACCACAGGCAATGTAGGACTTGCCATCGGGTGCTGTTTTGATTTCATCTACTACGTAAAGCATTCCTTCTTCACGAACCGATCGCGGAAAACGCATGTTCCAATTCGGTTCATATCCGTCAGAAACCACTCTAGCACGTAGCTTGCTGCCATCTTTGACGCACTGCACTAGAACACCATCCTTTACAGTATCAGTTGTGGGCAGGTCGGCGGCACTAGCAGGGCCTTTGGATGCTTTGCCTATGCTAGCTGACCTCGATTGTCTTGGAGCAACGAAGATATCTGCTTCACCAGGTCGAGTTAGACGGGTTATCTTACCACCGACTCGGTAGAAAGAGCCATCGCTTGAAAGTTCGAGTCCTTCAACCACATAGCGTGCGCCCTCGGCACGAATCCCTCGAGGAAACTGGACGTTCTTAGTGGAATCGTAGCCATCGGATATGACTTTGATTCGCAGTTTACCGCCTTCACGCACACAGTGTAGCTCTACGCCTGAACCAACTTCATTGACAACCGGCATTCCATACACTTCATCCCCAGCTGTGACACCGCGACCCACTAAATCGCTACGATTGCGTGTCATGGTCTGGAAACTCTGATCCCGCAACTCTTTACGTCCGGCATTCCCCAGAGCTTTTTGGGCAATTCGACCAGCGAAATACTCTAGCTGATCTATTTCTTCAGCAATTTCAAAATTCTCATTCAACCCTTTATCGCGCAAATCTTTCACTAGCGCCCGAAGGATTTGCTCAGCTTCTTCATGTTTGCCATGCTCAGCTAAATCAAGGGCTGTCTCTTTAGCTTTGGCGATGGTGAGCCGACTGAGTTCCAGGATGATATGGCTCGAAGAGGCCAAAGCTGCTTCCTCAACAGTACCAACTTTAACTACGACATCCGCTGTGCCGGACAGACTCTCAATCACGTCATTTTGCACAACATCAGCACTGTAATGCAGCTTCATCACAGGTAATTCGCCAATTTGAGTAGCGGATATCTCTAAACTCAACCCCAAAAGTTTGTCTTCACCTTCATAAAGTTCTCCCAAAGTGATGACAGTTTGACCAGCGTTATGGCTGACTTTAGCCAAACTTAAAGTATCTATGAGGCTGACACCATCAGCCAACTCAACTGTCAGCTTGAGATTCTGACCGACTACTGCTCTGAGACTATCTAGCTCAATGCTAAACACTTCAGTTGCTTCATCAATACTCTGAATGAAGTAGAAATTGCCGTTAGCTGCCCTTGCCATACCAATCAGCAAGTCTTCATTGAAACCCTGATCGAAACCCAAGGTTGTTGTGGTGATGCCTTCCTCAGCTTTTTGCCCCGATGTTGCTGTCAATATTTTCGGGTCTTGAATACCCATATTGGCATGACCATCGGTGAGCAACAGAACACGGTTGATTTTTTGCGGATCGAGTTGCTTCTTGACATGTTCGCAGCCTTTGAGCCATCCACCAGATAAGTTAGTAATACCCCCTGCTCTGACTTTGTTGATAGAGTTTTTTAGTGCAGCTTTATTTGTTACAGGCTGGGGCGTTACAACGGTGTCTACCTCATCGTCGTAAACAACCACTGAGAGAATGTCGTTTGGCTCAAGTCGATCCACCACAGACTCAGCAGCTCTGAGCGCATGATGTAAGGGAGCGCCTGCCATAGAGCCTGAGCGGTCAATTACCAAAGAAAGGTTCAGGTTACGTCGGGGAGATTCAGCTATATCAGCACGAAAACGTAGCAGAATATTAGTCTTTAATGAAGAGCCTGCGGGTAAGATAGCCTGGTCAAAGTCGTAACTTGTCTTGAGCATTTTGTATACCCCTTTGAGTTGTCTGTGATGAGCTAAAAGCCCTATGCTGCTGGGATAGCCAGTGCTTTTTTTAGTTTACCCAGAAACCAGTGTGTTCAGTGTTAAAGGGAATATTTAATGTAAAGTTTTATATCTATATGAGATGGGGATGAGGGAGATCAAAGGGATGAGGAAGAGAGTTAAAATCAAATGCCAGAAATTACGCAGGTATCAATAAGGTAGTTCATGGCGTGATTTTATTTTATACCCCTTTGCCTCATATCCTGGGGACGCAAAGTTACACACAGGGCACAAGAACCGCTATATTCAGAACAATAACCCCACTGTTACTGTGCCTCAAGAACATCTCGATTCAGAAGTATTGCAGCGATCGCCCGTGTCATCTCTACGGGCAGAAGCCATTGCACGCATCCGCAATAGTCTGCGTCCTGGACAGCAACAAATGGCTGACTGGCAATCTGGCCCTCTAGCGATTTCCGCCGTTCCTGGTGCTGGCAAATCTACCGGGATGGCGGCGGCAGCGGCGATCGCCATCGCACGTCAGTATGAACGTTCTGCCGAGTCGCGTTCCTCCTCCCGCCGTCAGTTGGTGGTTGTCACCTTTACTCGCTCTGCTGCTGCCAATATTAAAGCCAAGATTCGTAAATACTTACGAGATGATTTATCTCTACCTCAAACAGGCTTTTTTGTCTATACCTTGCATGGTTTAGCGTTAAACATTGCCAGCCGCCATCCCGATTTATCAGGGTTACAGTTAGAATACGCCACATTAATTACACCAACCCAAAGTCACCGTTTTATCCGCACAGCCGTAGAGCAATGGATTGGGAATAATCCAGAACGATATTTGCGGTTATTAGAAGGTCATCAATTTGACGGTGAAGAGACAGAAAGGTTACGGCGTCAATCGGTGTTACGGACAGAAGTCTTACCAGAATTAGCTAATACAGTCATTCATGAAGCTAAAAGTTCTGGGATATCGCCAGAAAAGTTGCAACAGTGGAGTCAACAAACCACAGATGAATATGCAATTTTGAATGTAGCAGCGGGACTATACGAGCAATATCAAAACTTAATGCGATCGCGTGACTTCATTGACTACGACGATATGATTTTAGCCGCACTGCGGGTACTAGAAAACGACAGTGCCCGCCGCATCGAGCAAAATCAAGTTTTCGCGGTCTTTGAAGACGAAGCCCAAGATTCTAGCCCCCTTCAAACGCGGTTGTTGGAAATTTTGGCGAGTAATTCGCTAGATGAGGGAGATAGGGAGATGGGGAGATGGGGAGATGGGGAGAGAATTTCACCCTATCACCCCACCACCCCATCACCCCAACCCTCCCACACTCCCCACTCCCCACTTAATTTGGTACGCGTTGGCGACCCCAACCAAGCGATTAACTCCACGTTTACCCCAGCCGATCCGATTTATTTTCGGCAATTTTGCGAAGAGTGCGATCGCATTCAACGATTGGCAACGATGGATCGAGCCGGTCGCAGTACGAGAATTATTATTGAAGCTGCTAACTTTGCTCTCCAATGGATCAATAATCAGTGGTCAGCAACAAATCCTAACCCAGGCGCGATGAATCCAGACGCGATGAATCCAGACGCGATGAATCGCGTCTCTACAAAGTTTCCATTCCTTGATACTGATAACCGACAAGTACCATTTCGCTTACAGACAATTCGTCCTGTTGACGCTGGCGATCCGCAAACGAACGCCAACCCAGCACCAGTAGGGCGAGGGCTGGAATTATACACTCCGCGTGATATTCATCAGACTGTTGAACTGTTATCTCAAAGAGCGATCGAGTTATTTGGGGAAGATCCCACAAAAAATAGTGCAGCGATTTTAGTGCGAGAAAATCGTCAAGGACGATGGCTGGCAGAGGCTCTAGCGCCTGTGTGTAAAGAACATAACATTACACTTTATGATGTGGGAGAACGCGATCGCCGGTCTCATGTGCCCCAAGAAATTTTGTCATTGCTACAATTTTGCGATCGCCCCCACTCTCCTGATTACCTCAAAGCGGCACTAGAAGCATTGGTGCAGCGTCAGCTAATTCCTACTCAAGACCTTAACGTCCTTGCTAGTCTCCCAGAAGAGTTTTTGTATCCCAGCCCCCTAGCAGCACCCCAACCAGAAGCAGTACAAAAAGCCGCACATTTGTGTCGTAGTTTACTCCGCGCTCGCTTGGAACTGCCTTTGTATCAGCTAATTTCTTTCCTCGCCTTGACCTTGAATTACGACCAAGCAGAATTGGCTACAGCGGATAAACTCGCAGAACGGGTAAACCAGCAGATAGCTAGCAATAGCTCAATGAGGTCAATGCTGTCAGCGTTAAGTGAAATCGTCAGTTCTGAACGGTTTGAAGCAGTGGAAACTGAAGATTCAGAAGAACGTTACACCCGTTGCGGTCAGCTGACTATTATTACTATGCACAAAGCCAAAGGACTCGACTGGGATTATGTTTTTATCCCCTTTCTCCACGAAAACTTAATTCCTGGGAGATTTTGGGTTCCTCCTCAAAGCCAGTTCTTAGGTGATTTTACATTATCAGAAGTAGCCCGTGCCCAAATTCGTGCTGCTCTCCACGGCGAATCCACCATACCAGATGTAACACAAGCATGGGAGCTAGCAAAGCAGTTAAAAATATCTGAAGAGTACCGTTTACTCTACGTTGCCATGACACGAGCAAAGCTTTTGTTATGGATGTCTGCGGCGCAGAAAGCACCCTTTACTTGGAGCAAACCGGAAAATTTGCAAGAACAAGCGCCTTGTCCCGTCTTTGGAGCACTAAAGCGCCAATTTCCTGAATGTGTCATCACTTCAGCAATGATAGCCAAATGAATCAATTCAAAATTCAAAATTCAAAATTAAATACAGCCACGCCACTTGCGGATGGGGTTTCCCCAAGTAGAGCAACTCGCGTGGCGAAACAAAATTAAAGCTTCGGCTTCGCTCAACTTTAACAGTGAGCGAAGCCAAACTGTTAAAATATTTTTCAATATTTAATACTTCATCCCTTCTGTGCGTCCGCGCAAGGGACATGGGTAGAGTATTCACCAATTCTAAATTCTGTTAGCGCAACGGGGTGTAACCCATTCTGACTCCTTATTTATCACTAAGGCTAGTACACAAATCTACATATAAATATTAAGTTTTATGTAGTATTTATAACATGAAAATTAATTCTCACTTTCCGTGTATTATTTAGTTTAACTCCGCCTAAACTCTTCAAGGAGAATTGAGATGAAAAGTACTTACAATCCAAGGCAATATTGGGAGCAACGACTAAATAATAACTTTACACTCAAAGGTGTAGGCCATATAGGATTTAGCGAATCTTATAACAATTGGCTTTATCGCAGAAAAGAGCTATGTATAGAATCTTGTTTGAGTGGAATAAATTTACAAGGAAAGAATGTACTCGATATTGGCTGTGGTACGGGTTTTTTCGTGAATTGGTATCTCAAAAAGGGGGCAAATATCACTGGAATAGACATCACTGATGTCAGCATTCAACAACTTAAGCAAAAGTATGAAGGTCAATTCTATACACAAGACATCACAGATTCTAATTTCAGCCTTTTTTATAAAAAGTTTGACATAGTAAATATCTGGGATGTGGTGTACCATATTGTTTCTCCTGACCTTTTTAATCAGGCATTGGACAACATTGCAAAAAGTATAAAAGATGGTGGCTTACTGCTTTTGACCGATTGGTTTGGTGCTTCTTCTGATAAACGAATAAGTAATCATGTTCAAGCGAGATGCCTTGATACCTATAATCAGATTATGCCAAACAAGGGATTTGAATTAGTAGGAATTTATCCTTTGTATTATCACCTGAATAATACTCATGTGAGGATATTAGACAATTATCTCGGAAGGTTGTATTTTGAACTTGATAACCGCAATCAAAAGATACCCAAAAAGAATTTATCGTTAGGATTGTGGCGTTATAATCAAAACAATCATTAGTCTTAGAGGATGTTTTAGAAGTCGTAGCTCATGATACAACTGTACACTTTTTAAACATCCTCTAAGCTCGACTTTATCCATTTTTGGGCAACGCTGAAGCTGAGGCTAAAACTTTGTATGACGGTAGTTTTAGTTTTTTGATTTCACCGAAAATCAGTGACATAGAAAAACTTTTTGCCGTATAAAGAAAACCAAGTTCTTAATTTTGGATAAAGTCGAGCTTAGCAATTCGGATTCAAAACTAGGATGCTTTCTTTCTGAAATATATAGATATTCTACATTTTTATTAAATACCTTGAGAGAGACTTAAAAAATCAAACATGTTAAGGATTAATAAATTCATACCTTGCTCAAAACTAGTTGGAACCTACCAGCTTTGAACAAGGTAAGAGCTAATTGTAGTCGGCTACAAACTGAGCTTTTTTTTGGTTTGTTTTATCAGCCGCTTAACCTTGATTTACTTACCAAGCCAAATAAAGTCAAATGTTCCTGAACCAGTTTGCTTAAACTCAAATCCTGGTGGTTTCGTTTCTTCTTGGTAAGTAAGTTCAGCTTTGTTTTGGTCATTATTCCATTTGATGTACACAGTACCTGTAGATAAAAAGCTGTAGTCAGGTTCTTCTAAACGTAAATAAACTCCAGTTGTCAGCGGTGGAAAATTTGGCTGATTTGTTGGTAGAGATCCGATAATCCGATATTCATCATTCCCGTCAGCTGTACGATATGTAGATTCTCCGACCTGATCTGTCTGACATTTCAAAGATAAACTTTTTCCGCCTCCAGATTGATCGACTAAGCGAAATGCGACTACTGAATTGCTAGTATCAACAACTCTAAATCTAGAGAGACCTCCTATACTAGAAAGATCTGGGTTATCTTTGTCCCACTCTTCATATATTCCACTTGCATTACAATGCTGCCAAGCTAGAACTTTAACTAGTTCTCCAACTTTAACAGACAAAAATTTATCATTAAGTGACCCAGAACTATCAGTACAAGTACTCTGGTCTCCTTGATCCTTTAGATATGGATGAGCATTCCCTTGATAGTTTTTTTCTTCAAAGAAGGTTGCTTCATTATTTGACATGACTTACCTCATTTTGATAGAACTAATTTAATGTCTTGTTAGTCTTTCTGAAAAACATTAAATTCACTACACTCTTCAACTCAAGCATGACTATCCAACGCTCATTACTCATCATTTTACTGAGTAGAGCTTTCATCTCAGTATGCTTCTAAATATGACGTTGGATTCAAATCTGAGTTGAAACTGTTTATTAATGCGAATGCTTTTTTTATTCGCTGAAATTATGATATTGCTACTTGATTGATCGAGCAAAGGTTTTTTCAGTAATTTTACTTTTCTTAATCAAAATTGGATACATTTATCATACTGAATTAAAAAAATCTATAATTGATTTTTTGCAATATTTGACTTTTTTTTGGAAGTTTCAACTTATCTAAATTATGTTAATTGCAAGATAGCGTGTTTAATGGAATTTTATTGGTATATAATGAGGGATTGTGTCGAATTAAAGCTAGACAATGCCTAAACTTAAGACTCGTAAAGCAGCAGCGAAGCGATTCCGTGCCACCGGCAGCGGCAAAATCGTCCGTCGCAAAGCTTTCAAAAACCACCTTTTAGAACACAAAAGTTCCAACAAAAAGCGTAACTTGTCCAAGACTACACTTGTACACGAACGCGATGAAGATAATGTGCGCTTGATGCTCCCATATTTGTAAGTCCTTCAGGAATTAAGTTATGACACGGGTAAAACGCGGTAACGTAGCTCGCAAACGCCGCAATAAAATTCTCAAATTAGCTAAAGGTTTTCGCGGTTCCCACTCAACTTTGTTTAGAACTGCCAACCAACAAGTGATGAAGGCGCTGCGGAGTGCCTACCGCGATCGCAAAAACAAAAAGCGCGATTTTCGCCGCCTCTGGATCACTCGCATCAACGCTGCTGCAAGGCTACACGGCTTGAGTTACAGCCAGTTGATCGGCAACCTGAAAAAAGCTGATGTCCAATTAAATCGCAAGATGTTGGCACAACTAGCAGTACTCGATCCTGCAAGCTTCGGCAAAGTTGCTGAATTAGCCAATCAAGCTAAAGGATAAAGGTGGTAACGGATGAATAACCGATGTAACAGATGGCAAGAAATTACTCGGTTACATCTGGTATTATCCGCTACTATTATTTGGATTTGCTGCTTTTGCTTTGTAGGCAGAGGATTAATCGCATCTGCCGCCGAAATGCCAGAAATACAGCGACGGGGTTATTTAACTGTTGCAGTTAAAGATAACTTGCGTCCTTTGGGATTTAAAGACGATAGCGGCAATTTGCAAGGCTTAGAAATTGACTTGGCACAGCAATTGGCACTGGACTTGTTAGGTAAAAAAGATGCTGTCAAATTTCAACCCGTAGCGAATCGCGATCGCTTGTCTGTAGTTTTAGATAAGAAAGTTGATTTAGCGATCGCTAGGGTAACAGCAACTGCCTCACGGGCCCGTATAGTTAATTTCAGTGTTCCTTACTACTTGGATAGCACTGTATTAATTACAAAAGATGCTTCTGTGCAGCAGTTAAAGGATTTGGCAAAACAAAAAATTGCCGTACTCAATAACTCCAGTACAATTGCCAAAGTACGGTACTATTTGCCAAACGCCGAGTTAGTAGGAGTGAATTCCTACCAAGAAGCGCGAGAGCAAATAGAAAATAATGCCGTTATTGCCTTTGCCGCAGATGCTAGCATTCTGGGCGGTTGGGTGCAACAATATCCAGAATATCGATTACTAACAACCAAGCTATCAACTGAACCGTTGTCTGTGGTGATGCCCAAGGGATTGCAGTACGATGAGTTAAGAAGACGAGTCAATGAAGCGATCGCTCGTTACATAGCAGAAGGTTGGCTCAATCAACGCGTCCAATATTGGGGTTTACCGTAAGTTAGTCATTAGTCATTGGTCATTAGTCATTAGTATTTACAAACGACAAATGACAAAGGACAAAGGACAATTGACAATATAGATACAGAAGCAACTTTTAATATTTGTATTTGCAGGCAATGGATAATAATCTAGCCGTAGTTTATCTCTCAATTTTGGTAGGTCTGCTCACATTTACAGTTGTGGGTGTTTTTCGCCAAATTTTCAAAACTCGCAAGCTTGAAAGCTCTTTTTCTAAGTTACGAAAGAAATTAGAGAAAGAAAACGGTACGACTCAAGAATATTACGAGTTAGGGAGTATTTATTCTGAAAAAAAATTGTATTCCCAGGCGATCGCATTATTTCAAAAAGCTCTGAAAGCTGCTCAAGAAGAGGGAGAAGAAAATACTGCTCCTATTTACAATGGACTAGGCTATGCTTACTTCATTCAAGAGCAATATGACCTAGCAATTCGTCAGTACAAAGAAGCCCTCAAATATAAACCAGACTACGTAACAGCTTTGAATAATCTCGGTCACGCTTATGAGAAGAAAAAATTAACTACTCAAGCATTACAAAGTTACGAAGAAGCACTCAAATTTGCTCCAAATAACTCTATTGCTAAACGCCGCGCTGAATCTTTACGTCGTTTAGTTTCTGCGTAAATTCAGAATTGGGCATTGGGCACGGGGCATGGGGCATTAGTTATTCCCCTCATCTCCCCTACTCCCCAACTAAATTAATTTACCTTTAGCCTCTGAATTTATCGGTTTTCAGGCTTGGGCTTGGAAATAGATAATTATAAGTCTTTTGTCAGAATGTAAAAGATGATTAAGCGGCTAAGGTATTTTTTTTTGCTAGCTATTGCCATCATTGTTGTGATTTCTATCTCATTTGGATTAATGGGAAGATTATCTGCTCAGCAGTCTTCAATTTTCCATCCTCTAAGTGCGTTAACTGAGACAGAAATTAGTACAGCTGTTTCGGTTATCAAAAGAGAAAAAACTTTGAGTGAAATGGCTGTTTTTCCACTTATTACTTTACAAGAACCAGATAAAGAAGAAGTTATAAATTTCACACCTGGTAAAGTTTTCAAGCGGCAAGCTTTTTTGGTAATCTATGAGCGATCGCAAAACAAAACCTTTGAGGGAGTTGTTGATTTAACAACCAAAACCTTAATTTATTGGAAACAGATACCGTCTGTCCAACCTGCACTCGTCAATTCCGAATATGAACTAGCAACCCAGGTAGTTAAAGCCGATCCCCGATGGCAAGCGGCGATGCGAAGGCGGGGAATAAACGATTTTGAGCGAGTCAAAATCAGTTGGTGGGCACCAGGAATTCTCGGCGAACAGGAAGAAAAAACAGGTAATCGTCTTTGTCGGGGGTTATTTTATTATATGGGCGATCGCCTACAGCATGGTGGAAGCCATCGCTGGAATTATTACGGTAGTCCGATTGAAGGGGTGGTAGCAACAGTAAATTTAAACACAGGTAAAATCGCCAGTGTTATTGACAGAGGAAAAGTACCTTTTTCTCAAGAAAATTGGAACTACGATGTTAAATCTTTGGGCAAATTACTGTCGCCACCCAAACCATTAAAAATTTTGCAACCTAATGGTAAAAGTTTCCAAATTAATGATAATCAAATTAGCTGGCAAGGTTGGAATTTCCGCTATTTAATGCATCCTCGTAGTGGTTTGATGCTCTACCAAGTGACACACAAAGATGGAGAAAATGTCCGACCAGTTTTATACCGCGCTAGCCTCTCGGAAATGGTAGTTCCTTATGGCGATCCTGAGCCTACTTGGTCATTTAGAAATGCCTTTGATGTTGGAGAATATAATTTTGGTTTATTAGCAAATAAAATGGAATTAGGTAAGGAAATTCCAGAAAACGGTCTGTTGTTAGATGCGATATTTGCTGATGAACAGGGTGAACCTTACAAAATGCCAGGGGTTATCGGGATCTACGAACGCGATAATGGAATGCTCTGGAAACATTATGAGTATAATACTCAACATAATGATGTCCGTCGCCATCGAGAATTAGTGATGATGATGACGGTGGCAATTGACAACTACGATTACAGCCTCAATTGGATTTTTCGCCAAGATGGAACTTTAGAAGTACAAAACGAATTAACAGGTATTGTATTGGTACAGGGAACGGCTGACGAAAAACAATCCCAAGAAAATTCCTATGGTCAGCTAATTGCCAAAAATATTATAGGAGTAAATCACCAACACTTTTTCAACTATCGTCTAGATTTGGATGTGGATGGTAAAGCTAATTCCATAATGGAAATGAATATTAACGCTTCACCCATGAATGAAAAAAATCCTTTAGGAAATGCGATGGTAGTTACAGAAAACCCATTAGCTAAAGAAACAGTTGCTGTGCGCGATTTGGATATGAAACATAGCCGAAAATGGATGATTGTGAGTGCAGATAAAAAGAATACTCTTGGTGCTGCGCCTGGATATATGCTGATGCCAGAAGCAAATTCCATGTTTTTTCCTGTGGAAGGCTCAAAAATCCGGGAACGTGCAGAATTCGCCACACACCATGTTTGGGTAACAAAATATAAACCTAGTGAACTTTATGCTGGTGGCGATTATCCGAATCAAACTCAACCAGGAGAGGGTTTACCTAAATATATTGCAGATGATGAATCGTTGCTGGGTGAAGATATCGTGTTATGGTACACAATGGGCGTGACTCATATTCCGCGATCGGAAGATTGGCCTGTGATGCCTGTCCATCGAGTTGGATTTAAGCTAGTACCTAGAGGATTCTTTAGCCGCAATCCAGCCATTAATTTACCAGAGTAAAATCTTATTTTTCTTAATTTTTTTTGCTTGAGTTTTTTGGTAATCTGTAAACCTGTAACTTGAATGCTGATAATAGCTCAAATCATTGCAGTTTTCATTCATAGGATAGTTCATGAATTTTCCAGAAATTAATATTCCCGGTAGTGGCAAACTTCACGCTCGTTTAATTACTTCTTTAGGCGAAATTGTAGTTCGTTTAGAGGAAGAGAAAACCCCCAATACTGTCAAAAATTTTGTCGGTCTAGCAACTGGAACAATCGACTGGAAAGATCCTAAAACCAGTCAATCTCTCAAGGGTACTCCTGCCTATGATGGGATTCGCTTTCATCGAGTCATCCCTGATTTTATGATTCAGTGTGGCGATCCCCTAAGTCGTTATCCGGATATGGCCAACCGCTGGGGTACTGGTGGGCCGGGATATAGATTTGAAGATGAGTTTCATCCAGAGTTGAAACACTCTAGTGCGGGTATCCTTTCAATGGCAAATGCAGGGCCTGGTACTAATGGTTCGCAATGGTTTATTACAGAAGTACCAACACCCTATCTTGACGGCAAACACAGTGTTTTTGGTGAAGTTGTCGAAGGTATGGATATAGTCAAGCGCATCGCCAATGTGCCTACAACTAGAGACCGTCCAAATCAAGAGGTAGTGTTAGAAAAAGTAGAAATTTTTCGGCAGTAACTAGCATCTCTCTAAGTTAATTTATCTAAACAGAATATAGGAGAGGAGTCTTCAGCACTCCTCTCTTGTATTTTGAATTCTGGTCTAAATTGTCTCCATTTATTGATGATTGTTAACACACGATCCAGAATTGAAAACAAATTTGCCGAAAAATTAAGATTTATTTTAAAAAAGCAACAGAAATGTTGTTAAAGTCAGAAGCTAGATTCCAATCAGGAACAAGGTTTGGGCGATGCTTATGCCTACTGACTCCAGATAAAACCCTTACAAGTCTTCACTTCATCAGAGATACAAGTTTTGCGACAATCAAAAACGATTGAATAAATAATCATGCACTTATAGTCCAAATATTATCGGACTCCGTGTTGTTTTAGTTGAAAAGGGAGAAGGACTAATGAAATTGGCTTACTGGATGTATGCAGGCCCAGCCCATATCGGCACTCTCCGAATCGCTAGTTCTTTCAAGAACGTTCATGCAATCATGCACGCCCCATTAGGCGATGACTACTTCAACGTCATGCGCTCAATGCTATCGCGGGAGAGGAATTTCACTCCGGTGACAACTAGTGTCGTAGATCGCAATGTTTTGGCACGCGGTTCTCAGGAAAAGGTGGTAGATAACATCACCCGCAAAGATGCCGAGGAACACCCAGATTTAATTGTGTTAACTCCCACCTGCACTTCTAGCATTTTGCAAGAAGATCTGCACAACTTTGTGGAACGGGCGCAGCTGGAAGCGAAAGGGGACGTAATGCTGGCGGATGTGAACCATTACCGCTACAACGAACTGCAAGCAGCCGATCGCACTCTCGATCAAATTGTCCAATACTACATTGAAAAAGCCCGGAAGCGGGGCGAATTAGCAGAAGGCAAAACCGAAAAGCCCTCAGTTAACATTATTGGTACTACCACTCTCGGTTTCCACAATAATCACGACTGCACCGAACTCAAACGGCTGATGGCTGGCTTGGGGATTGAGGTAAATACCTTAATTCCCGAAGGTGCTTCAGTGAACGACTTGAAGAAGATGCCCAAAGCCTGGTTTAACCTGGTGCCTTACCGTGAACTCGGTTTGACTACAGCTCGTTACCTGGAAGAACAATTCGGCACACCTTATATAGACATTACTCCAATGGGTGTAGTGGAAACTGCTCGGTGTATCCGTAAAATTCAACAGGTAATTAACGCCCAAGGTGCAGAAGTTGACTACGAAGACTTCATCAATGAGCAAACTCTGTATGTATCACAGGCTGCTTGGTTCTCCCGTTCTATTGACTGTCAGAATTTGACTGGCAAAAAAGCAGTGGTGTTTGGCGACAACACCCACGCCGCCGCCATCACCAAAATTTTGTCACGGGAAATGGGGATTCACGTAGTTTGGGCTGGAACTTACTGCAAATATGATGCAGACTGGTTCCGCGAACAGGTGAGCGAATATTGCGATGAAGTGCTGATTACAGACGATCATGGCGCAATTGGGGATGCGATCGCTCGCGTCGAACCCTCTGCTATTTTCGGCACCCAAATGGAACGCCACGTTGGTAAGCGCTTGGATATACCTTGCGGTGTGATTGCTGCACCGATCCACGTCCAAAACTTCCCCATTGGTTACAAACCATTTATGGGTTACGAAGGTACAAATCAGATTACAGATTTGATCTACAATTCCTTCACTTTAGGAATGGAAGATCATCTTTTAGAAATCTTCGGAGGTCATGATACAAAAGAAGTAATTACTAAAGGAATTTCTGCTGATTCTGACCTTAGCTGGACAAAAGATGGTCAAGCAGAATTGAACAAAATTCCGGGATTTGTGCGCGGTAAAGTGAAGCGTAATACTGAAAAATTTGCCCGCGATCGGGGTTTCAAAGAAATTAATGCTGAGGTGTTGTACGCTGCGAAGGAAGCTGTCGGGGCCTAGTTTAGTGGTTCATCGATAAGATTGAGGGGTAAGGAGTTATGTATACTCTTTGCCCCTATTTTTTTTGTTTAATTATTAATATAGAGTGACACTACTTAAATTATCAGTTATTATATATTTCATATGATTTTTTATATATTTATTTTCACAATTATTTAAAATAACTAAATTAAATATGAACGATGACAAAGCGGCATTATTAGCGGCACTGTCTCAGGCTGGGATTAAGCACAGTCCAGAAAAAATTGTGCGGATTGCTAAGCAAGGCGATGGTAAAATTCTATTTTTAGAAGAGGGAAATACTGAAGCAGGACTCCAGCATATACTGGAACAACATTCTTTGGAGTTCCTAAATCAGGGTATTGAACCAGAGCAGATACCAGATGCGATAATTGCAGCTGTTACTCAAGGTAGAGTGACTGGTTATCAAGGAAGACGGAAAACTCGTACCATTTATGAAGTTACCTTCAATGGCAAAACCCAGTATATTTCTGTGACTGTAAGCGATAATTATATAGTTGGTGCTAACCCCAGAACTTCCCCATAACTCGGTAGAGAGACTATGGCAGCAAAAATCAAACTCATGGCTGATTATGGATGCTACCCATTATGGTGGGCGACTTCTGATCGAGCTGGTGATATTGATCCAGAAACACTGCCATTAAATCAAGAAACTATTAGCCGTTTGGAAAAATGGGCAGAAGTTTACGATGCAAAATTGAACTGGGAAAATCCTGGAGATTCCCTGGGTTTTTCCAGTCTAGAAGCTGAAGCGGCTTTTGAGGATGAAGGGATTAGTCTATGGAAACAACTACAAAAAGAACTTGTGCTTGACTACCAAGTAATCTATTTTAGTAATAGATTACGTAAAGTTGTTACTCATCCTAGCGAATTAGAAGTTTTACGTGCTATTCAGCAATGATTTTTGCTAACAGAATATTTATCTCCAGACGATTGAAAAATTTAAAATAAATCCTGGTAAAACATCTTCTCCTGATAATTGTTGAGGAGATGTTAATATTTCCACTGGTTGACCAAGACGATAGATTTCTACTTGCTCCATTTTGGGATTAATTAACCAACCTAATTTGACTCCGTTATCAATATATTCCTGCATTTTCTCTTGGGTTTCTCGCAAAGTATCGCTGGGTGACATTAACTCTAAAACAAAATCTGGGGCAATTGGAGGGAATTTTTCTTTTTGTTCGGGTGTGAGTGCATCCCATCGTTCTTTTATAATCCAAGCGACATCAGGAGAACGGTTAGCACCATTGGGCAGTTTAAAGCAGGTGGAAGAATCAAAGCAAATTCCTAATTGAGTTTGGCGATTCCAAATCACAAAATCTGCACCAATTTCAATATTACGATTTCCAGTTTCTCCACCTGTGGGTGACATGATGAGTAGTTCTCCGGCTGCGTTGCGTTCAAATTTAATTTCCGGGTTTTCCCGACAGAGTTGATAAAATTGGTTGTCGGTGAGTTCGATAATGGGGTTTAAGTTAATGGCGATCGCTGTCATAATTAAATATCTATCTCCAGATGATTGATAAGTTTAAAATAAATCCTGGTAAAACATCTTCTCCTGATAATTGTTGTGGGGATATTAATATTTCCACTAGTTGGCCAAGACGATAAATTTCTACTTGGCGCATTTTGGGATTAATTAACCAACCTAATTTGACTCCGTTATCAATATATTCCTGCATTTTCTCTTGGGTTTCTCGCAAAGTATCGCTGGGTGACATTAACTCTAAAACAAAATCTGGGGCAATTGGAGGGAATTTTTCTTTTTGTTCGGGTGTGAGTGCATCCCATCGTTCTTTTATAATCCAAGCGACATCAGGAGAACGGTTAGCACCATTGGGCAGTTTAAAGCAGGTGGAAGAATCAAAGCAAATTCCTAATTGAGTTTGGCGATTCCAAATTCCGAACTCAACAGAAATTTCAAAATTACGATTTCCAGTTTCTCCGCCTGTGGGTGGCATGATTAAGAGTTCTCCGGCTGCGTTGCGTTCAAATTTGATTTCAGGATTTTCCCGACACAGTTGATAAAATTGGTTGTCGGTGAGTTGGATGATGGAGTTTAATTTAATGGCGATCACTGTCATAGTAACTAGATTGGGGATGAGATTAAATTTAGCTAAATAGTCAGCAAAATAAAAAGTCAAAACTCAAAATAAATAACACTGAGATTAGCAATATACACCAGAATCAAGAGTAAATTTTTACTATCTTCTACATTTTCTATCATTGAACAGTATTAAATTATCAATCGGTTATTATTCAATTGAACTTATTTAATATAGTTTGAGCTATTTTTCTGTTATATTCTTTTGGATCGTTTTCAGCAATTTATTGAATTTTCCCAAGTGCAATTTGTTCTTTCAGAGGATTTATCATGAAGTTGCAATTTTTGAAATTCAACTAACCAAGTCAAATAACCTGCTTTAATACAAGATAGCCACTATTTCACATACCTGCTATGTCCGCCGACTATCTGACACCAGAACAAGGTGCATTCATATCCCGATGTCGAGAAAAATGGCAACACATTGGGCTATCGACTGAACACATTAACCAACAAAACGCTACAGATGCAGTTCGAGCAATATATACTGCACTCGAACTCACCGAACCTGAAATAATTATCGTTGATAGCCCTAACGCAGCGTTTGAGTACATCTGGAATTTCCTCAAAATCGGTTCTCAGACAATGCTGGGTGATGCAATAGATAGTTCCTACTGGAGGAGAATTTACAGTAATTTGCAATCCGATTTGCTTGTACGAGTACCTATTGATTTACAAAAAAATTTACATTCTTTGTTTGACAATCATTTGGCAAAAGAGTATGCCAAATTCTTGCAAGAACAGCTAGAAATACAGTGGGGAGATGTTTTGGAGGAACATTTTGGTAAACGCGTAGGCGTAGCCAGCCGTAGGCATCGCAATTTAATTAAAAATATATTCTCTTCCTGTCGCAAACCAGAAACTTTAATTGCAGGATGTAGTTATTTTGACTTTTGTATTCATAGTTTTAACTACCACCAATTTCAAAATAAACTATTAGTTTTAGAAGAATTTGTTCAAAATTGTGGATGGACTTTCTTCTTTCAAAATATCGCTATTATCTGCAACCATTCCACCACAATCAGTATTGATAGCAACAACCATCTCCACGCTGAAGATACACCTGCCATAGCCTTTGCAGATGGATATAGCCTGTATGCAGACCACGGAAAAATCAAGCTGGAACGCACGCGTAAACTCGACGGTATGGGCTGGGTACGCTTGTTAGAAAAAATGAACACAGTCGAAATTGACTCTTGGGAAGAATACAAATTATTACGTATCGTTAGAAAGCGAGTTAATGTCCAGCCTATGCAGTTCCTCAAGGCAACAAATCCCAACACAGGAGAAGTGCGGGTTTCTTGGGTGCCTCTGCGGTTCGCATCTGCTATTGAGGCGGCACGGTGGGTGAACCAACGCAAAACGTAGACATCGCTTGCAGAAGTTTGGGATAATCTAGAGGATATTCAGTCTTTTCTTACTTTTCTTACTCAGAAGTTTAAATATTTTGGCTCCGCCAAGGAGCGCCTGCGGCTTTGCTTGTGAATTGTTTGCTGATAACTATCGTCCTAACTTGTTAGGAATACCTTCACAACCACCAGGAATAGTACCTCTAGTTTTTTCGCCACCCCAAGCACAACAGTAGTAACGTGCAGACTCAGACATTCTTTGCACGTCAGTGAAATCGGCTTTTTCCACTACAGCGCCAGTTTGTTCACCGATTTGATAATCTGGTGGTTCGGTGCGACTGCGGGGTGATGCTTTTTCTACTACACCGTAGAATAGGCGAACTCCATTGAGGTCAGCACCAGTGAGATTGGCATCATATAAAATTGTGCGGGAGAGGTTGGCTTTTACTAAGTCACACCCCATGAGATTAGCACGGACAAGATTAGCTTCGCTGAGGTCAGTCCAACGCAAATCGGTACCGGAAAGGTCGGCTGCTGCCAGCATTACGCCTAAATCGATGACGCGCACACCTTCAAGGCGGTCTTCGGCGTAACCACCCACACCATCGAGAATGGGTCTGCCTAATCGACTGTCCCGTTTTAGGGGTGATAGCAGTTTGGAACGTGAGAGAAAGCGGAGAATTTTGGCTTTCCCACTGCCATCGACACTACTTAAAATTGCCGCAGTGCGTCCTTCAGCGATCGCTCTTTCTTGAGGCCAATCTTCTAATAATCCTTCTTCATCTAATACTAAATCTGAAACGCCTTGGAAATAGGAATCAATTGTTTGCTGCTGGGTGATAATATTTTGCTGAACCGTTAGCAGATTTTGTTGAATTGTCAAGTCTTTGGAAATCACGTATTGTCGCCAAGCTACGTAAACGGCGATGATAGCAATGAGAATTTGCCCTAAAGCGCCAAACCATTCGGCTAGGCTACCAGCAGTTTCCCAGTTAATTTGGCGTCCTAAAAGCAGCAAGCGATCGCCAACACCTGTAAACCGGATCAAGCCGATAATGGCGATGATTAACCCCAAAAAGCCAACAAACAGCGTCCGTTCTATCGGCGAAAACCACTCGTCAAAAACTTCTAGAAACCAAGGCAATAATATTGCTAGGGATAGCAGCAAAGTTACTAGAGTTCCCACCAAGCCGACGATCCAGTTATTCAGGATAACTCCCACCAGAGTGGTGGCGATCGCTACAAAAATCAGCAGCAATGCTCTGGGCTTGACTGTGAATTGCTTGCTAATGGTTTGTCTGAAGCCAGAACGAGCTTGTTTGAGAGCCGTTGTATTTTGGGAAGATTGCAAAGATGAAATAGCTGCTAGTGCTTGTTGTGTCGCTAGTGCTTCTGAGGAGAGATGATTCTCAGTTGCACCACCATCAAAGTCATCTGGCTGCAAGTCGTGTTCTGGGATAGGTTCTGGGGTTGGTAGATTTGAGGAATTCGATTCAATCGTCATGTCTTCTATTTTGCCCCAGCAGATTCAGTTCAACATCTGTTCTATCAGAAATTGTCCGCAGTTATAGTTAGCGATGTCAAGTTTCCATTCGGTTGCAGAGTTGAATGGCGATCGCTCTATTGCTCATTTTATCAGTATCTGAAGACATAAACTGATTCTAAAAAACCGACACTAAGAGACTTTCAAGCTTATTTCTTGCCTATTGCCTATTGCCTATTCCCTGTTCCGTACTATAGCTTTGACAAAATTTCTGGCAACAATTGACTCGGAACTTTCGATAAAGCCAGATTTTGACCTTGTATCCCTAATTCATTATGAAAAACCCGAATAGTTTTTACTATGTAAGTGAAAGTTGTTTGATAAGCTTCTGGTTGTTTACTCAATCCATTTAGAGCTTGTAAATGATGATCTAATGCTATTTCTAGATGTTGAGAACGTGTTGCCTTGTCGCCATTAAAAGACTTATCTGTTACTAGTTGATAATGTGCCAGTCCCAGGTTATTATGAGAGGCAAGCAAATCAAAACTTAAAGGATTGCCGCTAAGTGAATGAGCTAAAGCTATAGCTTCTTCATAAGCACTAATGCATAGTTGTAGATATTTTTGCCGTGCTTCTTTAGTTGTTTGGGATAAATTTGCTAAATGCCAATAGGCAGTACCCAAATTATTTTGCGTTGCGGCGCAGGCGCTAGGAACATTAGCTGGGGTACGATATTTCAGAGCTTCGTTATAGACATCAATAGCTAGTTGTAAATTTTCGGCAGGTTGTTCGTATTGTGCGAGGTTCCAATAGGCAGTACCAATGTTGTTTTGAATCATCCCATACTTGAGCGGTTCCTCTTGGGGGTTGTAGTGTACAAGTGCTTGTTTGTAAGCTGCGATCGCTTGCTTTAAATGTACAATCGGTTGATTATATTGCCCTAAATGCCAGTAAGCAGTACCCAAGTTATTCTGGCAAGCAGCATACTTTAATGAATCCATATCCGCTGTGCGGTAATTCAGCGCTTCACTGTAAGCTAAAACTGCTTGTTGCCAATTCTCAGACGGGTGAGAAAAACGGGCTAAATCACCGTAAGCTGTCCCTAAATTATTTTGCACGCGGGCGTAAGTTTCTGGATGTGTCTGTGATGACATTGTATTTAACGCCAACTGATAAAATTCTATTGCTTGTTCTATATAACTTTGTCCCTCTTCAGAATTAGGTGGTGTGCGGGATAGCATCCAATAAAGTGTTCCCAAGTCATTCAAAATATCTGGGATTTGTGGTGAAGTTTCGTCATAGCTAATTGCTTGTTGATAGGCGAGAATTGCCACCATCAAATTTTCTAAAGTTGACTCTCCTTGTTCAATTCGGAGACGGTATAAGTTGCCCAAGCGATGATAAGCTTCTGCCAGTACTTCCCCAGGAACTTGCTGTAAATGTAATTCTTCAATGTCCAACAAAATCTGCTGTGGTTGCCAGTAATCTTCTGTATCTTGAATAATCTTAGTATTGATTGATGCTAGTACTAATTCCGTTAATTCACTGCTAATATGGGATAAAGAAGACAGCAATTGCTGATCGTTTACACTGCCAGATCTAATAGTAGATTCCTGCTGTTGTGGCACAGTCTTCGATAAATCTATGATTGATGCCGCAGCTTTCTGGGTTTTATCTACCCTATTTTCTTGTGTCTGTGCTGGAAAATCAGAATTATTCTCAAATTTTAATTCGCTAACTGTTGTTTTGAGTTCTGCTTGGCTAACAGATTCATCTAAAATAGAATGCTCAAGATTCCCGACATCCAAACTTCTAGAATTAGAAAAACGTTCTGGATAGCCTGAATTTTGAGTTGCTGGTGTCGGTTCTCCAGCAAACACAAATACGCCAGTACGGCAACGCCAAAACTGTGGTGCTGATTGTTGGATAGCAGAGAGCCAAGGACGCGGTATCCACAACAGCAAGTTAGATTCTAAAAATCGACTGGATTCTTGGGTAGAGAAATATTGCTCACTTAACCGGAGATAATGCAAAAATAAACGCTGTGTTGCTACCGGTTGCTTGGTTAGCTGCTCCACACCTACAATCTGAAATGCTGGTATTGGAGAAGGTCTTCCTGGAGTATCTTTTGATGCTCCAACAATTGGCGGCGGATAATTAGCCAACCATTGATTGATTTGAGCTACGGGATTGGGATCGTTTAAATTTAAACGTAACGTGACTAATCGCGGATAAGCTGGAGTGCTATTTTCTTGGGTATTTGATGGCTGATATAGCACTTGTCCCACAGGATAAGCCAATGTAGAATGCAAACGGGCTGCTACTTGGTTTCTCAAGTGTAAATCATCACATACTGCCAAAAAAACTTGTCGCCGTAAACCAAGACTTAAGGCAAGTTTTAAACGCTGGTAGACTTGCCGATTCCAAGTAGAATTGTCGTTGTGTGCAGTATCATTCACGCTCATGGCGGCTAAAGAGCCAAAACACAGTACATATCACCTTTATGGGTGCATCGAAGTCAGCTAAAAATTTGATTATGAAAATAATTTTGAAGTAGATGTTGTGCTGCTAAGGATAATAGCAATTTTGGACTTCGGCTTACCTCGACACTTCGACTTCCTTCTCTACGAGAGGCTGCGCCAACGGCTCCGCTCAGTACAAGTCAGTGCATAGCTTCACTCGGTACAAGTCGCTCAGTCGAAGGATTTTGGATTAAAAATCCTAATTAGAAAGCTGTTCGGTGGAACTCCAAACAAGACTATTTATCCCAGTTTTGTAGAATAATTAAGTATGTAATTATACTTAATTACTACCCTAATTTTAACAAAAAATAAAAAAGCAGGTTCCTCCTGAAATCGGAACCTGAAAAACTACAAAAATGAACTTTTATTAAAATGTTTTACACTCAACCGTTTTAGGAAACTAAGAAAGCGACTGAAATTAAGCCACCAACCAAAGCTGTAGCGGCGATTCCTAGTATGATATAGGTTCGCTTTTGCCCGTCTGTAGGGGGTTGTGCTTGATAGACCTTTGGTTCCTTAGCAAAATTGTTCAGGCGACCGCCTTCTTCGGTTGTATAAGGCATGAATTAATTCCTTTATCTTTATTCTTCATTTAATGTTACATAAATGTGTAGATCGGCTCTGAAATTGGTAGACAAATCGTTACATTGGGGAGTGGGGCATGGGGAGAAATAACCAATGCCAATGCCCAATGCCCAATTCCCTAACTAGTAATCGTCCCAGTTAGGGGCGAACTAGCACTGGCGTAGTCTTTAATGGGCATTCTGCCAGCAAGGTACGCTAAACGACCGGCAACTGTGGCTAAATTCATGGCACGAGCCATTGCTGCGGGGTTTTGAGAAAGGGCGATCGCACTATTAATCAACAAAGCGTCTGCTCCCAATTCCATTGCCTGGGCGGCTTCTGAGGGTGAACCAATCCCAGCATCTACCACCACTGGTATACCTGCATTTTCGATGATAATTTGGATATTGGCGGTTGTTTTCAGCCCTTGTCCAGAACCAATGGGCGACGCTAAAGGCATCACCGTAGCACAGCCTACATCTTCTAATCGCTTGGCTAACATGGGGTCAGCGTTGATATAGGGCAATACTGCAAAACCTTCTTTAACTAGTTGTTCTGCTGCTTCCAATGTCCCAATAGGGTCTGGGAGTAAATACTTAGGATCGGGTATTACTTCTAACTTTATAAAATTATTGTCTTCCTGTCCCAACAATTTCGCCATTTCTCGCCCCAAACGTGCCACCCGAATCGCTTCTTCAGCAGTTTGACAACCTGCGGTATTGGGCAACATCCAGATTTTTGTCCAATCCAAAGCTTCTGCTAAACCTTCGTGTCCAGGGGCTTTGGTTTGTACTCGCCGCACTGCTACAGTCACAATTTC
Organism: Nostoc sp. CCY 9925; assembly: GCF_963920935.1. Classification (NCBI taxonomy): domain Bacteria; kingdom Bacillati; phylum Cyanobacteriota; class Cyanophyceae; order Nostocales; family Nostocaceae; genus Nostoc; species Nostoc sp. CCY 9925. Next base: position 40,527 of record NZ_CAWUDO010000006.1, read on the forward strand.
GCAATCACTGGCGGCGATGCTTTGCTGCATTTCTTCAATGCTGCGATACTTACCAGTTCCTGTCATCAAGCGGGATTGAAAGGTTTTGCCCGCAATAATCAGTGGCGAATTTGTAGAGACGCGATTCATGGCGTCTGCGGTACGGTGTCCGTTGGAAAAATTGGCGGAGTGAGTCAGCATTGGGGTGTGGGTAGATGGCTTCGACTGGAAGCGCGAATAATGGAAATCAGCAAGTAGGGGGTCAGATTTTTGTTCTAAGATGAAATCGGCTATCAATGCTGCTGTTATAGGCGCAAGTAAAATCCCGTTACGGTAATGACCAGTGGCAAGGGTTAAATTTTGACAATGGCTGGTGCCCAGAATGGGTAACTCATCAGGAGTGCCTGGGCGAAATCCCCACCAAAATTGGAGTATGGGATAATGCTTTAATTGCGGATAAAGCCGGATGGCAGATTGCAGTAATGTTTGAATGCCGTCTGGGGTGTTGTGGGGTGTAAAACCAACATCTTCATTTGTTGCCCCAATAATCAAGGAGCGATCGCGTCTCGGTACAATGTAAAGATTTTGCCCAAATAAAATCCGCTTCAAAGGCAATTCCGGTACAATCTCCGGTACTCTCACGCTCAGCATTTGTCCTTTTCGGGGACGCACTGGTAGCGGTAACAACTCATTCGACCAAGCACCGGAGGCTAAAACATAGTGGGCGGCGCGAATTACCCCGGCATTGGTTTGCACGCCAACAACTTGTCCCTGTTGCTGTAAAAGTCCTTCTACTGTAATGCCGTCTTTGAGTTCAACACCAATAGACTCGGCCGCTGTCCGCAGTACATGAGCTAGGGCTTTATTATCAACTTGTCCATCTTCAGGATACCACCAGCCACCAGTTACCTCTGCTCCCAATCCTGGCTGATATTGATGGATTGCTTCTTTTTCTAACCAGTAAGCGGGAGAAGAAGACGCGGAGACTGGGAGACGCGGTGACGCAAAGAAAGAAGATGGAGTGGAGACTAGATCAGGCACTGAGGCGTTGAGTAATCTCTCCCTGTCCCCGCGTCCCCGCGTCCCCGCCTCCCCGCGTCCCCGCGTCCCCGCGTCCTCTTCAAGAACGGGTGCCAGAATACCACAAGGCCAATAATTGGTATTTAAGCCGGTCAATTCTTCTAGTTTACGCGTCCAGTCGGCATATAAAGCACGCGATCGCCAACACAAGGAACGCATTGCGCCATCCGGGATTTTTTCGGCATCTGGGGCCAACATCCCGGCGGCGGCGTGGGTAGCAGCAGCCTGGAAATCACGACAAAGCACGGTGACATTTGTCCCGCGCAGTTTAAGTTCAATGGCGATCGCTAAACCAATAACACCGCCACCAATAATTACAATTTCACTAGTCATTAGTCATTTAGTCATTGCTCATTAGCGATCGATCATTAGTGCATGACTAATAAATCATAACTAATAAAGGAATAACTAAAGACTAACAACCTTTACCACAAAGCTCGAATCGGTTCGCTGCCAGAATTGCTTGATGGCGTTTCTGTGCCAGAAGTGTCTGTATCAACCTCTGTTGTAGTGTCTGAAGGATTCTGGGCAACGTTGCTTCTGTTGTTGTTGTCAGACCTTGGGGCTACAATAGTACGTCTGTTTGTATCTGTTTGGGTTGTTTCAGTTTCGTCAGTTGCAGTTTCATTGTTCTGGCTGCCAGCACTGCTATTAACATTAATATTAGCTGGCAGGACTTTCGCTGCTTTGCCACCAGGATTGTTGGCGGTTTGTACGCCCATAGGAAAGTTTATGCCTAGTAATGTACCAAGCAAAATGGCTAGACCTCCAGCCATTAATATTAAGGGTGTCCATCTACCCATCTTGTTTTACTCCTTTTTAACCTTTTGGTGTCCACACTATTTGAGAACCTTGTCCCCAAAATCCATCAAATTTTGTCACATTCACGTTGCCTAAAATCTTCGTTTGGCAAGCTAAACGCAAGTCTTTTGTAGGAAAATGGGGAGGAAGCGAACGACGTGTTCGATCGCGCCAATTCGCTGCTGATACTTCGCCCTCTACCTTAACCGCGCAGGTACCACAACTGCCAATACCCCGACAGTTTATTACCTTAGCACCGTCATTGTAGAGGTCAATACCATTTTGCAGCAAAATTGTGCGGAGATTGCTTCCTTGTTCACACTCAATTGTTTTTCCTTGAGCTAGTACCTTAGGCATTTTTTAAATTGCCAAACTGGCTTTTTGTTGTATATTGACATATTGCCTCGAAAGTTGTCTCGTCGGTCCGAGTTTTATGACCACAATTTCTTCGCCTCAACTCTGGCTCTATGACACTACATTACGGGATGGCACTCAGCGCGAGGGGCTATCAGTATCGATAGAAGATAAATTACGCATTGCTAAAAGACTCGATCAACTGGGAATCCCTTTTATTGAAGGCGGTTGGCCTGGCGCCAATCCCAAGGATGTACAATTTTTCTGGCAACTCCAAGAAGATCCGCTCAAACATTCAGAAGTTGTCGCTTTTTGTTCGACTCGACGCCCCAACACTTCTGCGGCAGAAGAACCGATGCTACAAGCGATTCTGGCTGCGGGAACTCGCTGGGTAACAATTTTTGGCAAGTCTTGGGATTTACATGTCACAGCCGGACTCAAGACGACATTAGAAGAAAATTTAGCAATGATTCGTGACACAATTGAGTACCTCCGTTCTCAAGGGCGTCGCGTGATCTACGATGCCGAACATTGGTTTGATGGCTATAAGCACAATCCGGGTTATGCTTTACAGACATTAGAGGCAGCGATCGCATCTGGCGCTGAGTGGCTAGTCCTGTGCGATACTAATGGCGGCACTTTGCCCCACGAAGTTAGCCAAATTGTGCAAGATGTCATTAGTCATTTGTCATTAGTCATTTGTCAAGAGACAATGACAAGCGATCAAGGACAAAGGACAATACCCCAAATTGGAATTCATACCCATAACGATTCGGAAATGGCGGTTGCTAACGCCTTAGCAGCCGTTATGGCAGGGGCAAAGATGGTACAAGGGACAATTAACGGTTATGGTGAACGTTGCGGTAATGCTAACCTCTGTTCGTTGATTCCCAATTTACAACTTAAACTGGGTTACAGTTGTATCACAGAAGACCAGCTAACACAACTTACAGAAGCAAGTCGTTTTGTAAGTGAGGTGGTTAATCTGGCTCCTGATGAACACGCCCCCTTTGTTGGACGTTCGGCTTTTGCACACAAAGGTGGTATTCATGTATCCGCTGTGGAACGTAATCCCCTGACTTACGAACACATGCAACCGGAAAAAGTCGGGAATCGTCGCCGCATTGTGATTTCGGAACAGTCGGGACTTAGCAATGTTTTAGCCAAAGCCCGCAGTTTTGGCATTGAATTAGATCAACTAAAGGCAGAGGCTAAGCAAATTCTCCACCGCCTCAAAGATTTGGAAAGTGAAGGATTTCAATTTGAAGCAGCAGAAGCCAGTTTTGCACTGTTGATGCATGAAGCTTTGGGAGGACGCCCAAAGTTTTTTGAAGTCAAAGGTTTTCAAGTCCACTGTGACTTGATTGAAGGGAAAGCAACCAGCAACGCTTTAGCTACAATCAAAGTCGCTGTTGAAGGTAAAAATATTCTAGAGGCAGCGGAAGGTAACGGCCCGGTTGCGGCGTTGGATGCAGCTTTACGCAAGGCTTTGGTGAACTTTTATCCCCAAATTGCAACTTTTGATTTGACGGATTACAAAGTGCGGATTCTCAACGGACATACGGGTACTGCGGCGAAAACCCGCGTCTTGGTAGAATCGGGCAATGGTCATCAACGCTGGACTACGGTAGGAGTTTCTACCAACATTCTTGAAGCTTCCTATCAAGCTGTGGTGGAAGGGTTGGAATATGGTTTGTTGTTGCACTCCCAAGCCGAAGCTGCTGTGAAAGCTTCTAGTTGACAAAAATCGCTGCGTAGTGTATATGAGCTTATGCTCTGTTGTTGATGTGAAGGAGGCGATCGCCAAAGTGCGATCGCTTTCTGCCATCAGGTAAAATTATTTGTGCGATCGTGGCTGTAAATCAGGTTTTGGATTTCTAATCCCAATACACAAAAAGTTCTTTTAAATAAAAAAAACGCGAATATACGCATTCAACGCAATTTTTCAGCGTTTGTGTACGTATATTTGCGATAAAATCAAAGACGATGCCTACGGCTGGCTACGCCTACGCAGTTTTAATGCACTAAAGCGATCGCTCTTTTGGTTAATCCTTCAGCAGTCAATCCATTAAACGCCATCAACTCACCAGCACTAGCTGTAGTTTCGCCGCGTTTCCATGCAAAAGTATCGCGCTTGGCTGTACTCCGTAACAAAATTGGTTCTAGCATCGCCGCGGCACCACCTGTGACAGCAATTAACGCATCACCATCAAATAATTCGGCAAATTTTGCATCATCTAAGAAACCGCCATCTGCTTCTGAACAGGTATCCCAAGCAGTATCATGAGGACGATATAAACGTCTGGGGTTAATCACAGAAACTATCTTTGCGCCAATACCTTCATTTTCTAAGAAAGTAGCCGCCTCAAATACTGGCATTAATGTCATATCGCCAATGACAGCAAATACAACTTGCTTCTCGCCAGGGACTTCATGCAACACCACTGCACCATCTTGTAAGCCTTGGCGATTTTGTTCTAAAGTAGTGCGAATTGGTAATGGTGATTTACTTGCAGTAATCACAATTCCCTTATTTTTAGTTTGCAATGCCCAGTCATAACAAACTTGGATACTATTAGCATCGGGAGGAAATAATGGAAAAACATTTCCATTTCGCATTAATGAAGCAAAGTAAGCTTCAATTTCCGGACGTTGGTGAGTCCAACCGTTACGTCCTTGCTCTAATGCGCCAGCTGTGAATAAAGTAATAGTCGAAGGAGTTTGACGGCGCAATTCTGCCATTGCTTGGGTTACTGTTTGCCAAATGGGTAATCCGTTGATGGCAAAAGATTCGTAAGAACACCACAAAGTTCTCGCACCCATTAACGACAAACCAGCTGCTAAACCTGCACAAGCATCTTCGCTCAAAGGTTCGTAAACTTGTCCGTTTGGCGCTTGGTTATATAAATCGTCGGTTGTCGGGTGAATAATTTTTAATGCTTGGTTGATATTAGCAATTCCTGAAGCTTCGTTACCGTCGGCGTTGGTGACAAGGAAATTTTTATCTTTTTGTCCAACTATTCCTACTAATCTTCCCATTGCAGTTGTAGAAACTTTTGGTTCGCCACCCACTGCATATTCTTCTAAAGGTAATTCACCTAATTCTGGCAATGGTAATTCAAATTCTGTGACCACTGTTTTGGCTGCGGGGCCGCCACCTGCGCGTTCGGCATTTGTTCTAACTAATTGCCAAGCATCAGCAGATAAGGCGCGAGTTTGCAACGCACTGACAATATGCGGTGCATCCAATGTATCTTTAGGATAAAGGTTGTGAGATTTTGCACCCCGCGCGTGGACTCCTGCACCTTTAAGTTGTTTAATAATAAAAACAGTAAGCTTGCCACCTAGTGCCGATCGCGCTGCTTTATCTACACCCGAAAGTACTGCTTGGGTAAATGCTAGGCGCTTCTCAAAGGAAAAAACGGTACTATCAACGTAATCCCCTGGTTGGTTTTGGTCGTCGAAATCCTTAGCATCCACTAACACGACTTCATCAAAACCGTTACCTTGCCAATATGCTTGCATTTGTTGGTTAGTTTTGAGAGAAACCATGCTGTGGTGTTCTTGGCTATAACCATTCCACACCAGTATCGGTAAGAAATTGGTAGCAGCAGGATAAGCAGTATGAAAATGTGCGATCGCACTTACAATATAAGGCTCACCCAATCCACCATCGCCAACTGTAAAAGGAAATAACTTATCTTTGTGCAGCAGTGCAGCCGCCATTGCAAAGTGTTGCCCTTGTCCCAAAGGCCCCGCAGGTGCGAGAATACCAGGTATATAACCAGAAAGATGTCCTAAAAGTCCGTGCTTTTCTCGGAAGCGATCGCGCAATTGTTGGACTGTCGAAATTCCCATGTCCTCTAGCGAACGATCCAAGAACATGGCACTATAAAATCCGGGGGCGTGGTGTCCGACTTCGGTGATAATGTTCTTGTATCCCAGCATGACAAGAGATGCATAAGCTTCCGCTTGGCTGGCGAATCCGCCGGGGTGTCCAGAGGCTTTACTACCAGTAATTTGTAAAGTTAAATAGCGTAGGGCATCGGCAGCGAGTAAAGTTTGATACACTGCTGCGGGATCGGTGGGAGATGCGATCGCTACATTGCCCGATTCTATCGCAGGGGTGGCACCATAAGTTTCAAAATCTGGTAGTGCTTCGCCAAAATATTGAATTCCTTCAGAAAAATTGGGAAGCGCAGAAGAAGCCTTCGGGGTGATTGCAGTCATGCTGAGTACCTTATGACAATGAAATGAAACTGTAGATGCTCTTTGAATTCAACAAAAATTCTACATCTTTGATGTTGTAACAGTTTATTGCTTTTTTGCAACGTCAAGATAAGTACTTTAAATGGTTCGCCAAAACTCAAGTAATACTAGGTAACTAGTTAGACAGTGCTATCCGTTTGGGAATACTGTTAATTAGGGTAAGAAATTTATGTAATTCTTTGATTTTTAACAACTTACAGCCACATAAAGCTCATATAGAGAAAACGCGTAAAGATAATAAAAGATAGCCAGTAGGGTGCGTTATCGCGCCAGCGTAACGCACCGTCAATAGACCTGTTGCATAAATAATTTTTTGTCTCACGCAAAGGCAGGCGCAAAGATCCAAAGAAGAGAGCAAAAAAAAGGACTTTTGCAAGAAGTCTAACGTCCATAACGCACCCTACCAAACTCTAGTAACTAAATTTAGCAAGTAGAACATAAAAAAGCACTCCATTGAGGAATGCTGTGATGAGATACCGTGAATTGAGAGATTACCTACCGAGTAGTGCTATCACCTGTTCAAGTTTCATTTTCGCCATATGCCAAGCTAGTAACTCTTCTTGGTTGTATCTATCTGGGTAACGCATTCTCTTACCTTCCAGGGAAATTCTAATTAGCGCTATTTGTTCTGCGGTGGGAGAATTCATCTCATCTATAGCTGAACCAAACGCCTGAATAGAAGCAAGTGTTGGTGACTTTAATCCTCTGCCTTCCTCCATTTGGTTTACAGCTATCAACGGGAAAGATAGCAATGAAGTAATGTAGCTAGCTTTGTATGCTGCACTTCCTGTAGGGCGGATACCGTATCGACGGCATAAATCCTGTAATTCAGGAACAGTCTTTATTTCGAGTTCTGAACGTGTAAACATAGAATTACCTCTTGATAAAAGTGGTATCGGTGGTGAACCATTTTCGCGAGTGATAACACCACCGATTTAAAACTCTATGCCGACGCTTGCGCCGACTTCAAGCTATAGTTACGTTTCTACATAAATGTCTAAGTCCAAAGGTAAGCCCGAAAATTTCGATAATCCACCAAGCAGAGATTTAACCGAGAATGTTACTTTTAGAGCTACCAAGGAAATGAAGGAAGAGATACAGAAACAAGAGAACCCTGCACAATTCTGTAGAGATGCTATTCAAGAAAAGTTAGATAGGAATAAAGGAAAACTCGACAAAATCTAGAACTTGCTGCTGTGCATTTTTTATAAGACGTTCTAGTTTCTCCCAAATTTTTTCTTTGCGTCTTTCTCAGCTTATGTTGTGTAAAGTAGTTAAAAGCAAAATAATTAATAGTAAAAATAAAATCAAGGACTAATCTACGCTGAAGACCTATCAAAATAGGTTGATATTCATCACGTGTCAAACTCCCCCGATAATCGACAATGCGGTTAACGTCGATAACCCTGATTTGATCTAATAAAACAATAGATGGTGAACTTAATCCAGCAACTTCAGCTGCAAAACGTGGATATAAATCTGGTGAAGCAAGTCCTAATCTAATCGTAGTAAACTATGGTTTTCGTTGCTCAACCCAGCCTACGATATTTCAATTTTTGATTTAGTTTTGATTTAGTCAAAGTTGTTAGAAGTTAATTTAACTCGCCAAATTTAGGACTCCACCAACCTTTTTGTGTAGAAAAATAAGCTACTTGCTGATGTTTTTTGTCTTGGCGGGATTGGGGGTTAGAACAACGTAGCATTGTTTTATTCTGTCCTTCCTTAATGTAGCTGTATTCTTCTAATGGTTTTTTGCATACTGGACAAGAATATGAAGTTAGCTTAGCTGGAGGTTTCGCAACAGTTTCATCCTTGGATACTTTGTTTCGAGGTGATTCCCAAGTTTTGTTAACGTCACTCCAAAAGAGGACGATGTTTTCACAGCCGCTAACACATTTGAGGAAGTACTTCTTTTTGACTTTGCTACTGGGAATTTTAGCGAGAAAATTTTTGCATTCAGGGCAGCGACTTTTAGAAGTTTCATATTTGCGTTCTCGCCCCGGTAAAGCTTTGTTTGGAGATCCAGTACTCACGACCACAGTTTTGGCTTTTGCTAAAGCTGGCGCAAAATATTCTCGATTCCAAGTACTTAAGTATTGTTGCCAGCCTTGTTTGCCAATGGCGATCGCATCCAAAGCATCTTCCATCTTAGCGGTGAATTCTGCCTCTAGTAAATCCGGTAAGGCTTTTTGTAAAAATGCATCAACTTCTAAACCCAAAGCCGTTGGTTGCAGACTATCTTTTGTCAATTGCACATAATCCCGCTTCTTCAAAGTGGCGACGGTGGGAGCGTATGTACTGGGACGACCAATACCTTTGCGTTCCATTAGTTGCACTAGTTTTGGTTCGCTGTATCGAGGCGGCGGTTGTGTTTGTTTCTTCTCATGCTGTGCATCTTTTAATGTCAGTATCTGCCCCTGTTGCAACTGCGGTATGACTGTATCTTTACTGATATTATTCCAGTACCGAGCATAACCGTAAAACTCAACTACTTGTCCATTACAAAGCCACAGCAGATTTCCAGATTGAGTAATTATTTGAGTTTTGCGGAGTTGGGCGGCATGACATTGAGAAGCGATCGCCCGTTTCCAAATCATTACATACAGGTTAAAATCATCTGTCGGCAATTCTATCCGTAATTCTGCTGAAGGACGGAAAACATCTGTTGGGCGGATAGCCTCGTGTGCTTCTTGAGCCAATTTAGCACTGCGATGTTTGGCTAAGGACTGCGGTACATTCTGCGGGTCATTTTGCTCTAACCACTGACGCGCACTAGCACAAAATTCAGGACTTAACATCACCGAATCTGTTCGCATATATGTAATTAACCCTGCCTCATAAAGCTTTTGGGCAACTTGCATAGTTTTGTCTGGAGAAAATCTCAGTTTGGAACCAGCTGCTTGTTGCAAGGTGGAGGTGGTGAATGGAGGAGGTGGTTGGCGTTGAACTATTTTCCCTTCAAACTTAATAACCTGATGAGGATGGCGGCGTGCTTCTTCAACTAACCTGTTTGCTTCTGCTTCTGAAAGAATACGTTTGCTTTCTGGTGCTTGTGTTGTACTGGTTGCGGCATCATCATTAGTTTCAGTTTTTTGTTCTGGCGTGTCTGCGTCAGAATTCGCCGTTCCTTTGTAGAAAGCGCGGAATCCTTCGGCATAATCTACCCAAACACTCCAGTAGTCTTGGGGTACAAATGTTTGAATTTCTTTTTCCCGCTGACAAATCAAGTGCAATGTGGCGCTTTGAACTCGACCGACGCTTTTTGCCCCATTGTTTAATGCCCAAACTAGGGGACTTCCCTTATAACCGACTAGTTTATCAAGACAATCGCGGCACAGTCCCGCACCTACTAAGTCTAAATCTAGTTTTCTGGGTTTGGCGATCGCTTCTCGAACTGCTGATGTTGTAATTTCTGTATAAATTACTCGTTTTGGTTCTTTTAATCCCAGCACTTCCTTGATATGCCAAGCGATTGTTTCTCCCTCTCGGTCTGGGTCGGTGGCGATAACAACTTCATCAACTTGTTTGACTGCGGCTTTTAGTTGCTGAATGGTTTCCTTGGCTCGTTGGTCGCGGGGAATATAATTGCACTTGACCCTACTGCCATCCATGCTGAAACCCAATGAATCTTCACCTTCATTGCTGAGTTCGCGGATATGGCCACAGCTAGCGCGAACAATCCATTCTGAACCCAGGATTTGACTGAGTTTTTTGACTTTTCCAGGAGATTCTACGACAAGAAGGCGTTTGGGCATAGCACCTGTACTGAATAGTGCTTGATATCGGGACGGGCGATCGTACTAAGCAATCACTTATTTTAGTATAAAAGTACTATATGAATTGGCTCTTTTAAGAATTTTTACACTTAGTTAATGTTGGGTTTGGCGTTGCTCAACCCAACGTTGGGTTTAAACAACCTAGAAAATCCAAAATGAAACTGTTATGTGATTAATCAACCCAATAAATTAAGTTTGCCGCGCTACTACACTTAATGCACTATTTTAAACTTGCCACACTATTACCATGATCAATCAGCAGCAGCATAATCAGGCAATGCTATCAGTTCAGAACTCACAGCATTGAGATAGTTTTGGTCATCCAACAGTTCTGGTTGTAATTTCTTTGCATTCACGGCAGCTACGACCAAATCTTTTGCAAGAATATTGCTACTTAGAGTTTTAAATACTAGCGTTCCACCGCTCGGAATACCATGTTGCAAAAGACCCCCTTGGTAAGCATAAGCAACCAGATCGAAAGGTTCAACGTGGCTAATGCTACTATAATTACTGGGTAATTTGTTCAAGTTACTGACTATTGCTTCATTGCTGTTAGTAGCAGCTGTTTGTGCGGTACTAATTCCAGGCATAAGAGTAATTGAAGCAACAACTAGTAAAGAATCTATCAAGATAGAGAATTTCATAGGGTAATCCTGAATTGAAATAAAGAGTTATTAGTTTTAGTAGGTTTTAGTACTCTAAAAATAGAAAGGGGAGAATTAGGGGAGAAACAAAATAAATAACGGAATAGGGACTGGGGACTGGGGACTGGGGACTGGGGACTGGGAAAAATTTTTTATACCTAATATCCAAATACCTAGTACCCATTCCCTAAAGTAGTTATTCTTCACCGAACAAGGAAAAGGGTAGAAAAACTGCGATCGCCAACATGATTATCTGACGATATTTTGATGTAATAAAAAATAGCAACATGATTAAACTCGACCAGTTTTTAAAGTTAGTGGGTATAGCGCCAACTGGAGGCCAAGCCAAACTGATGATTCTTGATGGTAACGTTAAAGTCAATGGCACGATTGAAACGCGGCGAGGACGGCAATTAGTATCAACCGACCAAGTAACTGTAGCAGGACAAACTTTGAAAGTTGGCGATCTTATCGAATAATTGGCAATTATTATAAAAAACCCGGCCATTTTCATGGCCGGGTTTTTAACTATTTCAATCAATCAAAGGAGGTAGAGTAATTTAGTCACAACTAATTAAGCGGTGGGTTGTTCTAGATTAATTTTGACAACTTTGTTCCTTTCTTTCTCGGCTTTAGGGAGTGTTAGGTTCAAAATGCCATCTTTGTATTCAGCAGTCACTTTGGTATTTTGAACTCTAGCAGATAAAGGAATTACACGTTGAAATTGACCATAGTAAAATTCGCTCTTAACAGTACCTTTTTGTTCAGCTTTAATTTCAGATTTACGTTCACCGCTAATGTGAACAGCATCTTCTGTGACCTGAATATCCAAGTCTTTAGCTGACATTCCCGGTAGTTCTAGCCTGAGATGAATAGCATCTTCAGTTTCTTGTAATTCAGCAGCCGGAACTCTAACTAAGTTTTTTTCAAATGAGTTAGATGGTGCTATAGTCTCTTCAAACAAGTCGTTAATTTGACGTTGTAGAGTATCAATTTCTCTCCAAGGATTCCAACGAACTACTGCCATAACCTCTTCCTCGCATTAATTAGCTTTTGTTTATTTGTTTTTGCACTTGTCTGTGTGCTTACTTTTGATATTATGTCGAGTTTCAAATGGTGTAAATTCGGTTATTATTACCTAGTAAATGAGGATTACCGCACCAAGTTAGACATAAAAAAGATTACGGTTTGCTCTACTTGTTGAGTTCGGTAAACCGGAATAAAGATTACAGTAAAATTTGTGAATTCAGAAGTAAATCAGGATTGATACCTGATTCGGTCTGGCGATCGCTAATCAATCCTTTGACTCACTCAATTGGAGCAAATCTTATTTCATTTATCCAATCCGGCAACAACCGAGGGCGATGGTATTTAAGGCAACATCTAATCAGAAACCGTTATTCGCGATCGTTCTCCGGAAAGATGAGGCAGAAATAGAAGACTGCGGGCATCAGGCTGCGATCGCTCTGCCATTTCCATCAAATCGGTGTAGGATATATGCGGTGCAAATGCCTCGACGTTAATAGTCATTCGTTTTTTAGATTAGTATTATTTACGAGTTTGTGATTCATCTTTATTGTTCGTTGTTTGATGGTGAAAGCGAATTCCTACAAAAATATCGTAAATAAACTCGAAAAAGTCTTTTTTTTGCAGTAACCCTGAAGTTTGATAACAGCCTTTTTCATCTAATAAAGGCTTCATCAAATAGTATGTGGACTGATATTTGTACCAAGGAATACAAGTCCATAAATGATGAACTAAATGGTAATTTTGTCCCAAAATCAGGATATTAAGAATTGGGCTAGGATATACACGAGCATTTTTCCAGCGATCGCGTTCTCTAAAAGGACGATGGGGCAAATAGTCAAAAAAGAAGCCCAGTATTAACCCTACGATCCCAGAAGGTACAACCCAAAAATTCAGAAGATACATTAAAAAATGATTTTGAATTCCTATATAAAAAATTCCAACAACAATTAAACGACTGATAAACCATTCCAATAGTTCATATTTACGCCACAATCTTCGCTGAAAGAAAAACACTTCGTGGTACAAAAACCGAAATGCAATTAGCCACAGTGGCCCGCCTGTAGAAACATAATGATCTGGGTCATCTTTGGGATGGTTTACATGAGCATGATGCTGCAAATGCACCCGCGTAAACACTGGGAATACAAACCCTAGCATCAAAGCGCTACCATGCCCTAGCATGGCATTAATTATGCGATCGCGATGGGCTGATTGATGACATGCATCATGAATTACTGTCCCAGCACAATGCAAAGCAATAGTATTAATGCAAAAGCACAGCCAGTCAGGCCATTGCCAAAGCCAGTAACCAAAATTAGATAAGACCAATGTTCCCACAGCTGCCAAAAATAGCAGTAGGGTAGGATTGAAATCACCAGGAGGCGCTAAAAGTTCTTTAGGCGGAATTTTCGGTAGCTTGTGTGCTTTGGTAGCGATCGCTACTGCTTCTGTATTTGCTATGTCTTCTAAGGTGATTTCCAAATTGTTGTCATTTTGGTTTTTATACTTATCAACAGCTGGATCGATGATGATTAGGCTTTTGGTTGGAATGTCAAAAAAATTAGGATCTAAAGAGGTCATAATTTTTCCTGGTCGCGGTTCCTTGATAAAGTGAGCTTGAAATCCCTTTCTTCAGCCAGCACAGAATAGATTTCTTGCCCCGATTAGAGAGATGAAACCCTGAAAATCTAGCCGATACTGTTCTCTGTTAAAATTAGGATTGATTGTCAGACCTATGGTCTAGGAAAACAAAATATTATACTTCTAAAAAAAGTTTGTATTTTATTTGTTTATAATCTTTCAATTTTCAAGGATAAATTTTAAGTTTCAGGTTTTATCTCAGCGTTAGTTGGCATCCAATACCATAAAATGGATATTGATATTCAAAAACTAAGCTTTTTAATTTTCTGGACTTTCAATAACTTAGACTTCAATTTAAACAAGTAAATGACGCATGTCTTAAGATTAGAGAGTGGGCAGTAAAGAGGGGAGAATGAGGTTTTTTCATTGGGATTTGTCAATTATAGTTGCTCAATATCTCTTGCAAAAGTAATTTTTGCACATTTGTAGGCAAAGGGCAAAGGAAAATTTTGTCTCTCTTGCTGACTTATACAAGAAGTATATGCACAAGCGACCGCTTTTGTGTACTTGCGATCCCCTAAAACCCACGTAACATTTGTATGTTTGTTTACGTAATTTTCCGGGCGATCGCCATCTTTCTACCTGTGGCTGTGACTATACTTGGCTAAAATTAAGATTCTTGACTTAGTAACTGATTTATGTATTTTGGTAGGATAAAGTCGAGTGGAAAACTTCCCCAGTATACAAACCAACCATAACTCTCAATTATCAGATTTAGAGATTTAAAAGGCTTTTGTGCAACCTTGATGTGTTCATGCCTTAGTGGTGTTGGATGTTTGACCGATTGAAAAATAGCTAAAATTACCAAAATTATTACGCACCAGGTAAAATACATGTATTATTTATTTCCTTTAATAGTAAATCTACTAGCTTTCACCACTTCATACACTCCCAGCCTGACAACAGCCAGCACAACACCGGATTTACCAAAAATGCATTTAGCTCAAAAGCTAAACTGCAATAATGCTCAAACTCAAACAGAAATTAATCAATGCAGTAGGTTGTCCTATCAGAATGCTGATAAAAAGTTGAACGCAGCTTATCAACGACTACTGCCTAAGTTAGACAGAACTAGAAAACAAAAATTAATTGCTGCCCAGCAAGCATGGCTTAAATTTAGAGATACTACTTGTGAGTTTGAGAGAAGCGAATATGAGGGTGGAAGTATTGCACCTACGATTTACTTTGGTTGCCTGGAAAACACCACAAAAGAGCGTACCCAACAATTACAGGAATATCTTAAACCCGAAATTTAATATGGTTGAATGAGCTTTCAATCTCTGATGTATGCGTTGACGATCAAAGATTAATTTCTATTCAGTTAAGACTAAAAACTAAAATTTATGTAGGTTGGTCTTCTTGTTCTTCAATCCAACCTACTTTTGTTTTTAACTGAACTTGATTTTACTTAAAATCTCCTGTATGAAATTTGGGTAGAAAAATCTTCTGGATTCTAAATTATTACTCCACTTTCATCTTTAACTAGCTAAATACCTGTTCCACTTGCAACTCTAAATCAACACCATCGACAACAGTCAATTTATCACTTTATAAATACTTGCAGGCTTAGTTTCTGGTAACTTCAGAAATTCCTCTAGGGTTAGGTATGCAGATTTGGCAAAACTCATAATTTCTGCGGCGGCGAAATTCCTGCATCTAGTTTATCAACGATCGCCACTCGCTAAATCCCACAACTATGTTACATTTACTACAAAGCAGCTACTGTCCAGTGTCGCCTCAGCCAAACTTGACCTAGTTCACAAAGTAAAGAATTGTAATCTAAAATCCCAAATCTAAAATCCAAAATTCGTACAAGTCACTCACTACGGTAGTCTAGATGAGAGTGAATTTATCCCTGGTTTGATATATTGTTTTATGACTTCAGTTGTTTCTAGTCCTCCGCGCACAATTCGTATCGGTTCACGCAAAAGCCAACTTGCTCTAGTTCAAACCTACTGGGTACAAGAGCAACTAAAGAATTGCTTTCCTGATATCACTTTTGAAGTTCACACCATGTCTACCCAAGGCGACAAAATCTTGGATGTAGCATTAGCCAAAATTGGTGATAAAGGACTTTTTACTAAAGAACTTGAGTTGGGAATGCTCAATGGCGAGATTGACTTTGCCGTTCATTCTCTCAAGGATCTGCCGACTAACTTACCCGAAGGCTTAACACTGGCAGCAATTACCGAACGGGAAAACCCCGCTGATGCGCTAGTGGTGCATGAAAAGCACAAAGATAAACAAATCGATACTTTGCCAGAAGGTGCAGTTATCGGCACATCTTCTCTACGGCGGTTAGCACAGTTACGCCATCAATTCCCCCACTTTACTTTTAAAGATGTCCGGGGAAACTTGATTACACGGTTGGCAAAACTGGATGCAGGTGAATATGATGCCTTGATTTTGGCAGCAGCAGGGTTAGGGCGGTTGGAAATGAGCGATCGCATTCATCAAATTTTACCCCAAGAAATCTCTCTCCACGCCGTTGGACAAGGCGCTTTGGGGATCGAATGCCGTACAGATGATAGTGAATTAATATCTCTACTCAAAGCGATCGAACATCCCCAAACACGCGATCGCTGTCTCGCCGAACGAGCCTTTTTACGCGATTTAGAGGGCGGTTGTCAAGTACCTATCGGTGTAAATACAGAAATATCCGGCCAACAATTGACTTTAACAGGCATAGTCGCCAGTATCGATGGTCAAAAGTTGGTAAAAGATAGCGTCACTGGAGAAGCCAACAAAGCCGAAGCAGTAGGCACGCAACTAGCACATCTGTTGCGGGAAAAAGGAGCGCAAGAAATTTTAGAAGAAATTTTTGCCGTGATTCAGCGGGGTTCCTAAGGAATTGCACAAGCGGATGTGATTAGATAAGTAAGTAATCAATGAACAGTAATCAGTAGCCAGTAAACAGTTAAAACTGACAGCTGATAACTGTGTAGGCAGAACCGGGGAAAGAAAACTTACCATGCGGATTTTATTTGTTGCAGCAGAGGCAGCTCCCGTTGCGAAAGTAGGAGGAATGGGCGACGTTGTTGGCGCATTACCCAAATTCCTCAGAGCAATGGGGCATGATGTGCGGATATTCATGCCTTACTACGGCTTCTTACCAGACAAAATGGAGATTCCCAAAGAACCTATTTGGTGGGGAGATGCCATGTTCCAGCACTTTGCAGTCTACGAAGCCGTTTTGCCTGGTACTGATGTTCCCTTGTACCTATTCGGACATCCCGCCTTTAACCCCCGCCGCATTTACTCAGGAGAAGATGAAGATTGGCGGTTCACCTTGTTTGCCAACGGTGCAGCGGAGTTTGCCTGGAATTACTGGAAACCAGACATTATGCACTGCCACGATTGGCATACGGGAATGATTCCTGTATGGATGCATCAAGATCCTGATATCACCACTGTCTTTACTATTCATAACTTAGCTTATCAAGGGCCGTGGCGTTGGTATTTAGAAAAAATTACTTGGTGTCCTTGGTATATGCAAGGACACAACACAATGGCAGCAGCGGTGCAATATGCCAATAAAGTAAACACAGTTTCGCCCACTTATGCAGAGCAAATCAAGACACCTACTTATGGTGAAACATTAGAAGGTTTGTTGTCTTTTATTAGCGGTAAATTATCTGGGATTATTAATGGGATTGATGTTGAAGTTTACAATCCAGAAATTGACAAATACATTGCCCAAACATTTACTGCTGATACCCTAGATAAACGAAAGGCTAACAAAATTGCTTTGCAAGAAGAAGTAGGGTTAGAAGTCAACTCTAAAGCTTTTTTAATTGGAATTGTCACGCGATTAGTAGAACAAAAAGGCATTGATTTAATATTGCAAATTCTCGATCGCTTTCTTTCCTATACAGATGCACAGTTTGTGCTACTAGGGACAGGCGATCGCTACTATGAAACTCAGATGTGGCAATTAGCATCACGCTTTCCCGGACGCATGGCAACTTACTTACTGTATAACGATGCCTTGTCCCGCCGCATCTACGCCGGCACCGACGCCTTCTTAATGCCTAGCCGTTTTGAACCTTGCGGTATTAGCCAAATGATGGCTTTGCGTTATGGTTCCGTGCCCATTGTCCGCCGTACAGGTGGATTAGTTGACACTGTAACACACCACGACCCCGAAAATGCAGCAGGCACCGGTTACTGCTTTGACCGCTACGAACCCCTAGACCTTTTCACCTGTATGATTCGGGCTTGGGAAGGCTTCCGTTTCAAACCCCAATGGGAAGAACTACAAAAACGGGGTATGAGTGAAGACTTTAGCTGGTATCAATCTGCCAAGCAGTACGTAAAATTGTACAGATCAATTTACGGCTTGCCAGAAGAAGAAGAGGAAACACCACAGCCAGAGTTAGTTTTAAACGAGGCAGTGGCCACTAGCAATTCTTCAACCCCCTAAATAAATACTTTTTGTGACTCGCGATCGCATTTTTCAGATTAACTTAATGTCTGAAGAGTGCGATCGCGAGTTTTTTGTTTGCGATTAGAGAAAATACCCAGTCGAGAGTGGGGAAGATGAGGGATAGAAGAGGACAAAGGAACAAGAAGAATAACTCTTAACTCCTAACTCTTGTACAGACGCGATTAATCGCGTCTCTTGTACAGATGCAATTAATCGCGTCTCCTAACTCCTGACTCCTAATAGACTTACAATTTATGAAAAAACTTATTATTTATCGATTCAGTACCTATGGACTAATTGGGTTAATATCCTTAACCGCGACATTAAGTATAACTACATCTGCTCTAACACAATCAGTAGGCAATTCTCCAACTCAAGAAAATGCCATTCCTGCTTCTAATTTTATCTGGCCGACTCAAGGCTTTATTTCTCAAGGCTTTCGTAAATATCAACATGAAGGAATCGATATCGCTGGACCATCCGGGAATCCTATTGTTGCTGCTGCATCTGGTACAGTTATTAAAGCAGGTTGGGATAATTGGGGATTAGGCAATGCCATAACTATTAAACATCTTGATGGCAGCGTTACTGTTTATGGTCACAATCGCCGTTTATTGGTGAACAAAGGTCAACAAATTATTCAAGGTCAAATTATTGCCGAGATGGGATCTACAGGCAATAGTACAGCACCTCATCTCCATTTTGAAGTTCATCCACAAGGTCGAATAGCAGTCGATCCGCTTCGTTTATTTGCATCCTCAACCGCAAATGTTACTTCTGGTTCTAAAGTTCAGCAAGTCAGTAACTCTAACCGCCCAGTCCCGCCACTTCCAGTAGCAAACCAAGTTTCGCCTTCACAGCCAATTACAATAAGTTCTGCACCTTTAAATAGTAATACTGAATGCAATGGAGTTACGATTATTGGAGGTGAGACTGCAAAAATTCGTGTCAAAGTCTGCCAAGAAAATGGTCAGTTATTTTATATTGGCCAAATGAAACAAAACCCAAATCAGCCTATAAAAATACCTGCTTTGAATGTTGGTAAAGACAAATATCAAGCGGATAATGGTAGTTTTTCTTATTTAGTCACTCCTGAAAGAGTAGAAGTTTGGCAAAATGGCAGCCGAATTCGTTATGAAAATTTTTAGATTTTAAACAATAGTAATTTGCTTTGATTTTTGAATTTCTTTCTAGAAGTAGGGATTTTGATTAACGTGAATTCGACGAATCTAAAAAACCCCTCTCCAAACCTCTCCCCCACAGGGAGAGAGGCTTTGAAACCATCATTTTCTCGTTGTCAACGAAAAATATTTCTGCCCCTCTCCGTGTCGGAGAGGGGTTGGGGAGAGGTTTATCGAACTGACGTTTGATTAATTGGAATGATAGGTGTGATAAGACCCGTAACTTGTTCTTCGAGTTTCAATCCCTAATAGGGATTTTGATTAATTGCAATTTGTTCTTGGAGTAGGGACGATCACGGTAGATGTTTCAATCCCTAATAGGGATTTTGATTAATTGCAATCAGTTTGTGGAATTTTAGAAGAGATACCATCGTGTTTCAATCCCTAATAGGGATTTTGATTAATTGCAATCTAATTCTAATTCTTTGTTCTTATCCTTCATACATTTGTTTCAATCCCTAATAGGGATTTTGATTAATTGCAATGCTAATAACTGCTTAAGTGTATTATTTAATGGTATTCGTTTCAATCCCTAATAGGGATTTTGATTAATTGCAATCCACCGTCTAGCAATATCTACACTAGAGCCTATGTAGGTTTCAATCCCTAATAGGGATTTTGATTAATTGCAATAATATTTCTCTTATCCTCATCAGACGCGGCAAATGTTTCAATCCCTAATAGGGATTTTGATTAATTGCAATAGCTGTCGCCTGAAAGCACTGTGATATTTCGTTTTCAAGGTTCTGTTTCGCGGATGCGGTAATCATAACACAAGAAGTTGTAATTTTACTAGATGCAAATCGCTGAAAGGTAGACCCAATAAGGCGCGCGGATGCTTTCAAGATGCAACTGGCGTCAATTTCTTACATAGAGAGCAATTGAGCCATTTTTATAGTCACCCACTTATAAACACCTACCCATCCGCGCACTCAGCAAAAAATTTAGCCTAATTATGAAGCTGCTCACTTTCAAAAAACACAGGGAATGGGGATGAGGGAGCAGAGGAGATAGTGATAACTCCTAACTGAGTACTCCCATGTCGGACGTTAACAGTGTTAATAAAACTTAAAATTTTTCCTTAGTAGCTAACATCTGTACAATTTTTTCTACACGATCCAAGTCTCCAACAATTCGGCGAATTGGGTGAGGCCAAACTTTAACAAGAGTAGGAGTAGCAGAGACCTGATTAATTTCTGCTTGTTCTGGATGAGTTAAAACATCAATCACTTTTAAAGTATAAGGGTGTCCGAGCGATCGCTCTAACAATTCGTGTAGATTCTGAAGGATGCGTTCGGTAGTTCCGCTATGCCCTGCAACAAACAAGCGCAGGACATAGCCTTGTGTTGTTAATTGCTCTTTTTGTGCTATCACTGGTTGGTGGTATTTTGGCACAGGTTCAGAAAGATCTAAGCGTACAATTAAATCATGATCTTCCCAAAGCTGCGGGAATGAGGAACGATAAGTTGTTATCACCATGCGATCGCACAATCCTTCCTGCCAGGGAGCTGCTTGCCATACTAACTCCTCTGTACCAAAAATGGCATTCAGCAAAGGTTGATATTTCGTTACAGCCGGATAAGCCTCAGCAAAAGTTCGTACTTTTTGAGTACGCGGATCTAACCAGTGGTCAATAGTCGCAGTATAACAAGGCACTAAAAAGTGCGGTGGCTCTGGTAAATCTAAAATTTCCTGCAAAGCAGAACACAAATGCAAATGCCATCGACCTTGCTTGCTAGGGTCGATGCAGTAAATTAAATCTCCTCCAGGTGTAAATAGCGCAATGCCTTTGAACAACTGGGGTGTAGATAGTTTGTTTGTCGTCAAGTTATTCACAGGAGGCTAAGGAACTAAAAAAGTAAAAACTAAAAAACTTTCTCTTTTACCTTTTACCTTAGCGATAACCGCAACCAGGAACACAAAGATATTTGGGCATGGGCAAGAGGCAGAGGGGCAGTTCTTGAAGGGGGCAAGGGAGAAAATGAAAATTACTTCTTTCCCCTCTGCTCTCTGCTCCCTGCCCCCTTGCCTTTCCATCTCCCCACTCCCCATTCCTAAACCCGACCTCGGAGAAATTGTGCCATTTCGTTAGGAGTTGGTGACATCTCTAAGGCAGTTTCTTCAGTAATGCGACCGTCTTGATAAAGATTCAGCAAGGACTGATTCATTGTGACCATGCCGTCAAAGCTGGCTTGTTTCATCAATTCGGTAATTTCATCATACTTACCATCTTTGATCCATTCCTTGATTGCCTCGGTGTTAATCAAGATATCGTGGAAAGCAGCCCGTTTTCCGTCTGTTGTACGGCACAAACCTTGGGCAATGACGGCCACTAAAGACTCAGAAATTGCCACGCGCATTGCATCCTGTTCTTCACCAGAGTAGAGGTTGAGTATCCGCTCAATGGTTTTGACAGCGCTATTGGTGTGCAACGTTCCCATTACCAAGTGACCAGTCTGAGCAGCTTTAAGGGCGGTGTTGACTGTTTCTTTATCCCGCATTTCCCCCACTAGAATCAAATCTGGGTCTTCCCGTAAGGCTGCTTTCAAAGCGTTGTCAAATTTCCGGGTGTGCATTCCTACTTCCCGCTGCTTGACTAAGGACTTCCGGCTTTGGTGAACAAATTCTATTGGGTCTTCAATGGTGATGATATGCTTAGCCATCTCTTTATTGATGTAGTCAATCATCGCTGCCATTGTTGTAGACTTACCGGAACCAGTGGGCCCAGTTACCAAAATTAAGCCTTTGTGATGATGACAAATATCCCGAAAAACTGGAGGTAATCTCAACTGCTCCATAGTTAAGATTTTCAAGGGAATCAGCCGCAACACCATTGCAGGCCCTTTAAGGGAGCCAAAAACGTTTATCCGCACACGAGCAAATTCGTACTGAGTTGCTCCGTCAAATTCTAAGTGTTCTTCAAAGCGTTGAATTTCTGCCTCCGTCATCACCTCTTTCAACCAACTCATCAAAGTCTCTTTATCCGTTTCTGGATAATCTGTTGATTGAATTTCTCCTCGGTTGCGGAAACGGGGTATTTCACCCACACCCAGGTGAATATCGGAATATCCTTGATCGTAAGCTTCCCTGATGAGCTGCGCTAAAGTCATTCCCGGAGGGCTACTTTTAGGGCGAGCTGAACTAGGTATTGGCGGTGGTGTACCCGGACGATGACCTGCAACAGGCGCAGAGTTAACAACAGGAGAGTTGGCACTCATATCCAATGTTTGTGTCATCTGACGCTGCGTACTCAGTCCTGGTGGTGGCGGTGGTGGCGCTGGTGGCGCTGGTGGCAGGTTACGTCCGGTAGGAGAATTAGAATTTAATGGAGACTGTGATTCTGTCATATATCTTCACATTTGGCAGTTAAGAAGTTGAATTAGCAACAAGTCAAGTCACTTTCTCTGATGAATTCTGAAAGTCGCTGGGGTGCAAGCCCTAACGGTAATGCAAGGCGATTGAAATTCTAAAACTACGGTCAATAGACTTCATCCACCTCGACTTGTATCTTTTTTTTCGGCAATTTTACTACTCAGAAGTTTTATAAAAACTATTTAGCCTCTATAACCTGGTTTAACACATGCAACTCCATACGCTACCTCAGTAACTATTCTAAAGTAATTAGTATTATATATTACTAATAAATTTAAAGTAAACATTCTAATTCTATTAAATGAGAAATTTATCGCAACTATGGAGTTTAATTGCTAGCAGTTAACAACACAAACATTAGCAGTTCATGAATTGAGCGAATCTCTAAATTATGAGAAGAAGTAGCAATTATTATAAGAAATGTTAAGTTGAGTCGGAATGACACCCTGGGGATCAAGCTTGAAAGCTTATGCCTTTTAGCTTCTATGCCTGAAGACAGATGTAGTAAGCAAGCTTTTTGAGTAAAAAGCAACTTGAGTTTACATTCATAATTACAAAAAATTAACTGTAAAGTTTAGTAAAAAAATGCTCATTTTACTAATTAGGTTTTATATACTGAACTTCACTAAAACATTCAGTTTATTCGCAAAAAGCGAAAAAAAGCTGAAAATTAAAACTTGCTGTGTATTTTTGGGAGGAAAAGTCATGGTTTCGGCTCAGAGCTCTAATCTAGGAAAGACCTACTCCTTGATGATGATTAAAAGCTTTTTAATATGGACTTTCACATTAGCAGTATGCTTGCTGGTTGTTGGTTTTCCACTAGTTGTTTTGATGGCTACGGTCGGATGTCTGTTGTCGATTATTTTACAATCTGTAATGCCTGTTAGTGCTGTTTTGCTAGTTGCAGGCGCTTTAGTCATGTTCAATGTTATGGCAGTTGTATTTGCTGCGGGTGTACTAACTGTTAAAGGAGTTCATCCAAGCGATGTTAAATGGTTAAGCTGGCTGCATGGAGAGGCAGACCAAACGCAAACTACTGTTTACGCTGCTTGCCCTTTAACTTGTGAGATTAAAATCTAGTCATTACAATTAAATTCGACAAACAGTGCGTCTGCCCGGTTAAGCCGGGTTTTTTCATGTTTTATATGATTTGACGCTGAGATCAAAATCTATTTATTAGACATTCTGCAAAACTATTTTTGCAAGAGGTCTATTGCATATGCCTGGTTAAGCCGGGTTTTTTGATATTTTGTATGATTCATCCTTTGATATTTATGGTTTCTGTGATGATTCGTAGTTAACTATTGACTATTGAGCGTAGACCGTTGACCATAGCTTTTGATCAATTACAACCGACAAATGACTAATCGAAAGCAAGTTTGCATTATTTTGGGTACTCGTCCGGAAGCGATTAAACTAGCTCCGGTGATTCAAGTCTTCCAAAAGTGTTCAGATTTTGAGTCCCAAGTAATTTTAACTGGACAACATCGTGAAATGGTTGAGCAAGTCATGGAACTGTTTAATATCAAGGCAGATTATGACTTGGAAATTATGCAAGCTCAGCAATCTTTAAATGATATTACTTGTCGCAGTTTACAAGGATTAGAAGCATTATTCCAGCAAAAAAAACCCGATTTAGTAGTGGTACAGGGAGATACTACTACAGCTTTTGCCGCAGCTTTAGCAGCTTTTTATCAAAAAATTCCTGTTGGTCACGTAGAAGCAGGGTTGAGAACTGATGATATATTTAATCCTTATCCAGAAGAAGCTAATCGACGGTTAATTTCTCAAATTACTCAGTTGCACTTTGCACCAACTCCTTGGGCTGTAGAAAATTTGCAACGTTCTGGTGTTTTAGGTGAAATTCACTTGACTGGTAATACTGTAATTGATGCTTTGTTGAATGTCGCTGCAACCGAAGTTAGCTGTAATGTACCAGATTTAGATTGGGATTCATATCGCGTTTTGTTAGCAACAGTCCATCGTCGGGAGAATTGGGGAGAACCACTAGAAGCGATCGCTGCTGGGTTTTTACAAATCTTAGATAAGTTTCCCGATACAGCCTTGCTGTTACCATTACACCGCAATCCAACAGTAAGAGTACCATTACAAAAACTTTTAGGAAATCATAAGAGAATTTTCTTGACAGAACCTCTCGATTATGGTGAATTGGTAGGAGCAATTCGGCGATCGCATCTTTTACTTACTGACTCTGGTGGATTGCAGGAAGAAGCCCCCAGCTTGGGAAAACCAGTACTAGTTTTGAGAGACACCACAGAAAGACCAGAGGCTGTGACAGCTGGTACGGCCAAACTTGTGGGAACTGAGAGTGAAAATATTTTTGCAGCTGCTAGCGAGTTACTCAGTGACCAAGCCGCCTATGAAACAATGGCAAATGCTATTAATCCTTTTGGAGATGGTCATGCAGCAGAGCGGATATTGCAGATTGTCCAAAATTACTTAGGCCTTTAATTACCAACATCAATTTAGGAATCTAAATTAAATAAAATCCTAAGTTTCCGTTTATTAGGGTGCATTCTTCAACGCCGTAAGGCAATAAAAGCACTCTCGTATAGTGCGTTATGAAGGTAACACACTATACGAGAGTGCTAATTTATGCAGACATAATATCTGAATCTTAATTTAACGTGAGTCTCCAACGGAGGCGCACTTGCGGGAAGGGCGAAAGAAAACTGCATTTTCTTAGGAGTGCTATACCCGTTCAGTTAGGCTTTTTTCTCCCCCTGCCTCCTCTGCTTCCCCTGCCTGCCTTAACAGATAAATTTACTTAACTGAACGCTATTGTGCTATACCCAGCAAATCAAAAACAGCCACGATACAGGATCGTGACTGCTGGCTGGTAATTTATTGATAATTGTAAAAAGCCACTGTCAAAGCCAGTTGAAAACTGGTTGTTGATTAAGCTTTAGCAAAGTTTTCAGCAGCAAAGTCCCAGTTAACTAACTTATCTAGGAAATTCTTGATGAACGCCGGACGGGCATTTTTGTAGTCGATGTAGTAGGCGTGTTCCCAAACATCCAAGGTTAAGAGTGCCTTCTGACCATGAGCTAGAGGGTTCTCTGCATTTGGTGTCTTAATCACCTTCAGGGTACCACCATCATCAATCAGCCAAGACCATCCACTGCCGAATTGAGTTGCAGCTGCGTTAGAGAACTCTTCCTTGAATTTGTCGAAGCTACCGAAATCTTTGTCAATCTTGGCTGCGAGGTCACCGGTGGGTGTGCCGCCACCTGCTGGTTTCAAGGAATTCCAAAAGAAGGTGTGGTTCCAAACTTGGGCAGCGTTGTTAAAGATTCCTGTCTTAGAAGAGTCTTTGAAGGAAATTTTGATCACCTCTTCCAGAGACTTATCAGCAAGTTCCGTACCTTCAGTCAGCTTGTTGAGGTTATCTACATAGGCTTTGTGATGCTTGCCATAATGGTACTCGAAAGTTTCAGCTTTCATGCCATATGGCTCTAGAGCATTAATATCGAAGGGTAGGGGGGGCTGTACAAATGCCATTGTGTGAAATCCTCTCTTTAGCGGTTTCCAGTTTTAAGCTATTGCAGAAGCTTAGAAAATTAGCAGCTTTTATTTTTGGTAGTTTTATGTCTTTTATGATGAAACATAAAACTTAACATCGTCATTCTACTACCAAAGTGCAGAGAAAAACAAAGTCTTTCTCTAATAAATAAAATAAGTCAAATCGCTAGGGAATAATGGCTATAAATAAAAATGGCTAATATTTCATAGCTAGAGGCCGATCTTGCAATCTGATTTGAAAGACATTAAATCACAAGGGTTATATTCCCAACTTCTCTAAGAAGTAGCGGATTTTTTTGTTCGCGAATAATTTAGGATTGGTATTAAGTAATTAGGATTTAGCAATTAAAGCTTTGAAACTTCTACCTTTAGTAAGATTAATTGTTATGTGAATAATCAGTCTAAAGCTGGATGAGCTAATACTTCAAATAAACTAGTATCTGAAATGCTTGGCTTAATTTCAATCAAGAGAGCCAATAATAAGATTATCTAATATTTTGATTTGTATGGTTCTTTGGGAAAAGGGTAAAGGGAAAGGGGTAAAGGGTGAATTTAAACCTTTTCCCTTTCACCTTTCCCTTTAACCCAAAAGTATTGGGTAAGAACGGCAGGGATTTATTAAATGTTGTCCCCTTGTCTCCTTGTCCTGTTCGGTCACTACCACTCAGATAAACGTTGCTGGTAGTAGTTAACAATTTGTGCTGTGACTTCAGATACGTCCAGACCATCAGTTTGAACTTCGATCGCATCCGCCGCTTTTTGCAAAGGAGAAATTTTACGCGTACTATCTTTCCAGTCACGTTGGGCAATGTCGCGTTCGAGCTGCTCTAAACTTACTTCGGGTTGACCGAGTTTTTGAAAATCTTGCTGGCGGCGACGTGCGCGTTCACTTACAGAAGCGGTTAAGAAAATTTTAACTTCGGCATCGGGAAAGACATGAGTGCCAATGTCCCTACCTTCAGCTACTAAACCGCCTTTTTTACCCCAGGTTTGCTGTTGTTTAACCAGTGCTTGACGTACAGCGCTTTGTGCAGCGATCGCCGATACTTGGGATGTGACCTCAACCGTGCGAATTGCCTGGGTAACATCGATACCGTTAATCCAAACCCGCACGGGAAATTGTAAATCCTGGGTGGGAGTAAGTTCAATTTGACACTGGCTAGCTAATTCGGCGATCGCACACTCATCATCAATGGCAATACCCTTTTGTAGTACCAACCAAGTCACAGCGCGGTACATTGCTCCTGAATCCAGATAGACTAAATTTAGGATTGCTGCCACTTGACGCGCCACTGTAGATTTTCCAGCGCCCGCTGGGCCATCAATGGCAATGATGGGTTGACGAGCGCGCAAAATGATATTGTCAATCAAACGTGTAGAACCCAGACGAGCTGCGATCGCCAGCATTCCTTCCTCCTGAACTTTATCTAAAGACATCAACGTAGTCGGTTCAACCAATTCAATATATTCCACTAAAAGCGTGCTGACCATTGTCAGTTCTTGCTGTACTATTGCTATCAACTTGCTGCGATCGCGAACACCTGCCCGAAACCCAGCTTCAGCTGCTTGCAACCCGCGATACAGCACCGCTGCTTGCTCTTTTTCTGTTGCAGTCAAATAATGATTACGAGAACTCAAGGCAAGACCCGATGCTTCCCGTACTGTTGGACAAGCAACAATTTCCACTGGCAAATTTAAATCAGCTACTAGCCGCTTAATAATTGCCAGTTGCTGACCATCCTTTTGACCGAAATAGGCTCGGTCTGGCTGTACCAAGTTGAAAAGCTTGGTCACAATCGTTGCGACACCCTGAAAGTGACCCAGCCGAGAACGACCACACAAGCCTGTTATCATACCAGATGGGGGGATAACTTGTGTAACCATTGATTCTTGTATACTTTTCTGGGGTACTGTCATCTCTTCCGGAGTCGGCGCAAAAATTGCATCTACCCCAAATTGTTCGCAAAGCTGTTGGTCTTGCTTTAAAGTGCGCGGATAACGTTCATAATCCTCATTAGGACCAAATTGCAAGGGATTGACGAAAATACTGACAATCACCGTAGAATTTTCTTGCCGCGCCCGTTGAATCAAGCTTAAATGACCTTGATGTAAATTCCCCATTGTCGGCACCAGACCGACTGCCGTCTGATGCCAGCCACTCATCTCATCTAGTGCCAGATTTTCTGAAACTGCAATCAGCTTGTTTTCCAAGCAGCGTTTAGTTAAATAGCAGCGTAAAGCCGCAACTGTTGTCAACAGGCGCACAAAAATACCCCTAGTTCTCTCATCCCTCCCCCGTTAGTTTATATCTGAAATAGAGGAGATGGTTGAACTAGAGGAATTAAGTATGGGCATTGGGCATTGGGCATAGAAAAACTTTTTTTCCAGTCCCTATTGCCTATTGCCTATTGCCTTTATCTTCCCAAAACTTCAACATGCACTGGTGCAACACCACTACCCATCATTCCTAAAACTCGGGCTGCGCCAACTGACACGTCAATGATTCTACCCCGAATAAATGGTCCTCGGTCATTAATCCGCACTACGACAGAACGACCATTGCGGGTGTTGGTTACACGGACTTGTGTCCCAAAGGGTAAGCTACGATGGGCAGCGGTCATTCCTTCTGGATTGAACCTTTGACCACTGGCAGTACGATTGCCGGAACCGTCATAGCCATAAAAAGAAGCTACGCCTTTGAAGCTAACTCGGACTCCGCCGACGGCAATCTCCTGCGGCAGCTTGGGCATTGATACTGGTTGACGCACTGGCATATTCGCAATCTCGGCTAAGGGTGATGCATTGCCTAGTAGTCTCCGCAAGCGATTGGTTGCTTGCAATGCATCTTGCGCCAGATTGTTGGTGGTCTGTGCTAGTCGCGTACCTTGATTGATTTCTACCAATTCTTCGCCGTTAACTTTGATTGTATAGCGATCGCCAGATTCTCCTTCCACAGGGAGGCTTTTGCTTTGGGCTTGATTGGTAACTTTAGATTCGCCTGCTGCTTTCCAACTGACGGTAATTTGACTCGCGTCTAAATTTTCCCGGTTCAACTGGTTGATTTTAGCTGCTATCACACCAGCTATCTCAACCGGGTCATTGTCAACAGAATTAATCTGATTATTTGCTCCGTCGACATTTCTAATACTCGCCGAGGAAGCTGAGTTGCTAGCAATAAGGGCGTATGATTGTACGCCCTCTGTTTGATTTATTGCACCGACTTTTTTAGTCTCAATACTCGTATCTGATACAGAACTCAAAAATGTGAGAACGGGAATATTTTTGATATAAAGGGTTGCCGCCTTACGTCCTCCAATGTTGTAAGGATGAATTTGTGTAATCACAGCATCCGAGGTTTGTTCCCCTGCTCCTGATTTGTACTCTCCCACTTTCACCACTTCAGAAGCAGGCAATTTTGGGGAAGCTAGCGCATTTCCCGTAGTGGTTTGAGTACAACCGACTGAGGGTATTCCCAAAACAGTCAGAGACAGAGCAACAATAGTCCAGAAATGTCTTTGATTCATGCGTCCAATTTTAAAGCGACTGTAGAACTTAAGAGAACTTAAGTCTTATAAATTCCTGGGATTTTCACTAATAAATACGTGAATTCCCTTCCTAAAAACTCGAACTCGTTCCGCTTTCACTTTTTATTTGTAACTGCAACAGACTAGCATGAACCTTTTGGCTTGGGGATCAGGGTTTTACCGTAATTCTTGACAACTTTACCCAAATCAAATTGCTATTTTCGCCGCGAAACCTTGCCCAAATGCGGATTTCGCCTATGTAACGTTTTTTTCTGCAAGTCAAATTTTTCTTAACAAAACTTTACGTTTTTTGGGAGCCAAACTCATAACACCTTGTTCACATAGGTTTCTAAGGCTCAGAGCAACCTGTGTATTCTATATAACATTTATTTTTACGGTCTGCTTTAGGCAGATCATATAACTTTAATTAAAAGGCATCGGCATAAATACTCAAAATTCATTATTTAAATAAATCTTTAGATTTTGCTACAAATAGTCTGCCATACGAGTTACATATAAAACGATTGTGCAAATCACTTGCAATTTACTATCTTTTTTTTGAAGTTTTTTCTAACTAATTTAACCATGACTTGTATTATTCCTAACTAGGCTAAACTTAGTAATTTATATAACTTGCTAGAGCAGTATTACTGTGTATAAAAAAAAGGATAATACGCAAGCGAACCTTTTTTGCGTTTAATCATAAAAAAATTAGAAAATCTTGGCGATCGCTTCTAAATAATTTTTAGTCAGTAACAAAAATCACAATTGAAATGTTTAGGTCTAAGTAGGGATCGAGAATAGGGAATAGGCAATGGGCAGTAGGGAAAGATTAATTGCCTCTTCCTTAAGGTATACGTTATTTTTTCACGGAATCAGCTCGAATTGTTATGTGTGTAGCAAGTATTTCGTAAAATGCTATCAGCCTCGTAGCAAACCAAGTAAATCAAGGAGATTTAGAAATAGACTCGTCATCATTATTAACTGTTCTCAACGACCTGCATTCCCAGTACAAGTCATTGGGTGAGGGTTCATTAGCAAAGTACATCCCGGAACTGGCAAAGGTAAACCCGGACTTGTTTAGTATTTGTATTGCCACCGTAGATGGTCAGGTTCACAAAGTTGGGGACTGGGAGCAGTTCTTTACCATTCAGTCGATTTCCAAAGTATTTGCTTATGGACTTGCCTTAGAAGATCATGGGCGGGATTACATTCTGACGAGAGTTGGCGTCGAACCGACGGGGGATGCATTCAACGCGATTATTTTGGATGAGCAATCGAAGCGACCTTATAACCCAATGGTAAACGCCGGAGCGATCGCCACTACTAGCTTAATCAAAGGATCTGGCCCCACCGAACGCCTCAATCGGATGCTGGAGATGTTCCGGCGATATATTGGCCGCGATGTGTTCGTTGACATATCAGTTTTTACCTCAGAACGCAGTACCGGACATCGCAACCGCGCAATGGCACACTTAATGCTCAACTTTGGGATGATAGACCCCAACATTGAAGAAGCACTGGATCTTTATTTTCAGCAGTGCGCTGTGCTGGTGAATTGCCAAGACTTAGCAGTGATGGCGGCGACTCTGGCCAATAGAGGTGTTAACCCCATCACCAAAGAACGGGCAGTAGATAAGCCTTACATCAAAGATATTTTGAGTGTGATGTACACCTGTGGCATGTACAACTTTGCAGGTGAGTGGGCTTACAAAATTGGTATTCCGGCGAAAAGCGGAATTTGTGGCGGCATTATCGCCGTTGTACCCAATAAGATGGGCATTGGAGTTTTTTCGCCACCACTGGATGCGCGTGGTAATAGCGTGCGCGGGGTAAAAGTGTGTGAAGAACTTTCCCAACGCTTGGGTTTACATTTATTTGATTGTTCAAATGAAGGGGCAAAATTTGAGTAAATTAGAACAACTAAAAAATAAACTTACCAGCGTTAAGCGTTTAACTTGGAAACCAATTGTTGGAGAAGGCGATGGAGGTTTAACTGCATCAAAGTTTGGTGGTAAACCTTGGCTAAATGCCGATGAAGAATGGCCTATTTGTCCAAACTGTGGCAAGCCGATGCAGTTATTTTTACAACTTAATCTAGATGAGCTTCCGCAAAACTTAAACACTAAATTTGGCAGTGGAATACTTCAATTCTTCTACTGCACAAATCAAATTATAGTAGAGCATGATACTGGATTATTTGGAAGAACAGTTGAAGAATGCGAAACTCTAATGATGAACTTACCTCATGATATGCCAATCAAAGGAAGAATTGGCGTACATGTTGATTGGGAAGGGGATATTGGAAAGGTAAAAATTTTAGCTTGCGAACAAGATTGTGTAAGTGATTGTAAAGGCTGGTCTCCATTTTCTAGATGTCAACTTGTGAGAATTGTCAAACCAAAAAATTCTCCTGTATTTTTTGAAACTCCAGAAATAGGAAATTTGTTTGAACCTAAATTAATTATTGGATGGAAAGAAGTAAATGACTATCCTAATTGGTTAGAAATTGATGACTTGGAAATTAGGCTAGATGAAGATGAAAAAGATTTTTTAGATGAAATTTTAATGGAAGAACTTCATCAAAAAGGCGATAAATTAGCCGGTTGGGCTGATTGGGTACAATATCCTGAATATCCAGATTGTCCAATTTGTAAGCATCCAATGAATCAATTTGTATTTCACCTTGAGTCAGATGATAATATTCCATATATGTGGGGTGATGGAGGAGCAGGCTATATTGTCCAGTGCTCACAGCATCAAGAAATAGTAGCTTTTTTCTGGCAATGTGCTTAAAGATTTGGAATCAAGAGCTAAAGAGAATTAGTTTCATAAAAAAGCACAGCGATAGCTGCGATAACTAGTAAATAAATCATTGAAAAATCAAAATTTTAACCCGATCGCCTTTTCCTAAATTATCTTTTTAGCCATAGCTATTTGAACTTATCTATTACTGCTTGCAGATACTTTTTAGAGGCGGCTTCTGCTTGAGAACGGATAATCAACTCCGGGGTTTTTAATTCAGCGCGAAGCTGGCAGTAAAAGCTAATGGTATATTGGAGCGATCGCGCAATTTCTTGGGCATCGTGTTTAGCAGGAATAGTCTCACGAAAATTGCTCACCAAAGATGGAATTTCCTTTTCCAGATTCCTCACACCGCGTGGAAGCAGTCCAGCTTGGACTTTGGCTAATGGCGCCAGGACTTGTCCGCGCAAAAAACAAAGAAAATCAATGACTTCAAAAAGTTCGCCTCTTCCTAATTTCGTTGCACCGTAGTGTACCCACACCCAGAAACGGTCTTCAATCCACTGTCGGTTTAGGGGTGGATAGTTTCGCGGGTTTTCACAAACAGCCAAGCTTAGTAAATTTCCTCGCTCCCAAAGAACAATAGGATTTTCTATGCGGTCTGTTTGAAAATGTTCTAAAAGCAAAAACTTCAAATCGACGTGTACGAGAGGTTCGTCATAGAGACAGATTAACAATCTCGGTTCGCCAACGTGTTCGCCAGTAAAAGCAGCCAGCAGTTTTCCCAGCTTGCTGGCTAAAAGCTGACGTTCCTGTAAAACTTCCTGATAATGAACATCATCGACAACGATAATTAGATCGAGGTCAGAATACTCATCCATTTCTCCAGTTAAATAGGAACCAGCGATCGCTACACCTAGCAAACGTTCATCTGTTTTCAAGTTTGCCAGAATTTGCTCTAGTAGTTCTCGTTGTGGTTCGGGAACAGCCATATTAACTCCAATTTAGCGATCGCAAAACAGGGCATGGGAGGTATGGGAAGTGTGGGAAGCTTTTTTATAATCTCCCCATTCCCCATTGCCCAATCCCCACTCAGAATTCTTCTGCTTGGGGAAGTGGGAAGATTTCACCGGCTAAATAAGCCTGAAAGTGTTTTTGGAAGTACAACCAAGAAGTCATATCTTCGCCATCAATAAAGCCCTTTGGCGCTTGTTTATATAAAGGAATACGGTTATTAATTTCGTCTTGCAAGAATTGAGGCAGGTCTTTTATGCCATTGACTTTGCACCCCATAGCACTGTAGATCAGTTGACCGGGGCGATCGCCCATTTTCATCCAGGGAAGCCATTGACCAATTCTATCCCAACCCAGTTTCAGTTCAGAAACTGAGTTGAGTGCTGGATTGAATAAATCTGCCGTTGGCACGGTTAATTTAAATAATTCTGCTGCCTGATAAATTGGATGTGGGCTGTATTCGGCAAACTTGGGATCTTCTGCTAAGGGATTAGGGTAATAGGGGAATATATCAAAAATGAAGGTTGTACTGTCACCATCCACTTGTGCAGGAAAATTTCCCTTAAATATTCCCTGCACTGGATTATTCGCAACGTGGATAACTGGAACTGTCTCCCCTGTCCAAGGATTTTCCCATTTGCTCAAGACTTCCTCTGTTTGTGGATTTAGGTAGTAAGTCAGTTCCCTAGAAGTAAAATCCCAGCTACCTTCTTCTGTGGAAATACACCTACTAACACTCAATCCGAATATTTTAAACAAAAGTTGTCTTTTCTCGCCGGGAATAAAAGCGTAAATTTTACCTTTCCAGATTAGAAAAGTGGATTCGCTAGGGTCGAGGGAAGAACGAGTTTTCACCCAGTGCTGCGCTTCAAGTTCTTGGATTTGGGCAACCATCTAAAACATCCTTTGTATCTGGATAACAAAAGGATAAGCGAATTTGTCATTAGTCATTAGTCATTAGTCATTGGTCATTGGTCATTTGTCTCCCGTGCTTCTTCATCTCCCCAGTCCCCAGTCCCCAATCCCTAAATTAAGCTGTTTTTGAAACTTGCTTATCCAGGTAGCCAAACAAAAATACCCAAAGAGGTAAAGAACTGTTGATCGCAATTAGTCGTACTAAATGACCAGTTGTGACGATTTCAACATTATGATTTAGTGCTAGGGAAACTAGGATCATTTCTGCTGAGCCTCCTGGTGCTGTGACTAAAAGACAGGTCAACCAGTCCCAAGAGGTTAATTGCATGGCAAGTATAGCAGCGATCGCTCCAGTTGCGAGGGTCATTGTCACAGACATCAAAGCACAGCCGACAGTCCGCTTGGTAAAGTTGGGTTTGTCTCCCCAATATTCACCAATAGTGATTCCCAGCAGCATTTGACCGCATAAGTTAATCAAAGGTGGTGGACTAAAGCTAATATCACTTACAAAAGGCAGCGAATTGAGCAAAGGATTAAACCCGATACCAATTAACAATGCACCAAAAAAATCGCCAGCGGGAATTTTAAATAATATAGCTGGATAAACCACTAATCCCGTGATTAAAAGCAGCAATAAGAGTAATCCTAGTTGAGATGGATCGAAATTGAATAAAGCACTTTTGACAGGTAGTGTTTGCAGATTCCAGGAATTACCAACTAATGTTCTAGCGATGAAGGGAAACAGAAAAACTACTGAGGTAACGCGAATCGCTTGAACTAAGGCAACCAAGCTAACATCTTTATTGTAATCAGCGGCGATCGCTGCCATAATTCCCACACCACCTGGAACCGTAGCTAGCATTGCTGTCAATAGGTTGGTTTTGCTGACGCGGGAGTAAATGTAACCAATGCAACTGCCACTTAGTAACAGAAACAAGGTGATAAAAATAAAGATGGGAATACCAGAAGCAACATTAGCTAAATTAGCGTGAGCATTGGAAGCGCCAACAGTTAAGCCTACAAGCGCCATTCCAACTTTTCTAGCAGTGCGGTTTGGTTTGGGAGAATATTCATACAAAACTCGACACCCTTGGAGAACCACTGTACCAGCTGCAATCCCAGCAAATATCCAAGCAATCCCACCAATGTGAAACTTTGCTAAAGCTATGCCCACAGGCAATGCTATAAGTATTTCCAGGGCAAGAACAATTAATTGTTTTACAAATAATTGTTCTTTGGTAACAACAGGATTTTTATGAGTGTGTTCTTCTAACTTGGGAGCAAGACTGAGGCTTTGATTCATCGATATAAGCTTTTTTATTAATTTAATACTAATTGGGAAAAATAATACGACAGATGATAAATGTAAGATTAGTTATCATTAAGCATAAGTAATAACCGGGGTACTAGATATCGATATTCAAGGAAGTATCGAATAACTAAACGAGTTATGGCAAATAAAAAAAGAATGGGACATATATTAAATGTAACAGAGTTAGCATTCTGGGTGTGTAGTGAGAGCAGTAGCAATACTTTTCGGTTAAAGGAGAAAGGTAAAAGGTTTAAATTCAACCCTTACACCCATTCACTAAAAGTTTGAAACAGATCCAAATCTAGAAACCCTTGTTTTACAAAGGTTTCTTAATTTTGAATTTTGAATTTTGAATTTTGAATTGGTATTCTCTAATTTTTTGGGGTGGGTATTTTGGCATTGATGTCAAGGGCGGGCGAGACGGCCACCCCACAATTAAATGAATAGTTGAATATTTTTTGTTTGCAACTCCTAGAAATTACCGATCCTAACTCATAACTTATTTTTACATGATTCCCAAATCCCTGGATTTATCCGTGGGATAAATCTAAAATTGTCTAACTCCGGAATTCAGAATTCACAATTCTGAATCCGGAATTTTCCTTTAATCTTCATCAAGCGCCGGGAAGACTTCCTCAAATTGCCACAATCTATCTTTATTTTCAACGAACCAAATACGAGTTTCAGGAGTTAATTTACTCCAAATGTCTTCAGCAGGAACATGAGGAGATGCATATTGATACTGCTGACCAAGTGATTTCAGATTATTCACTACATCACTGGGAATTCCGAATTCTTGTTCCCAGTCAATTTTTATATTTCTCCCTGAAACTCCCGCTGTGGGGTCGAAAATCAATTGTGCAGATCTGACTAAATCAGCAAAGTGTTTCAGTTTAAGTTTGGTGATTTCTTGGAGGAGTGATTCGTTATGTTCTGGAGACATTGTACTAGCAGTGGTGACGATTAGTAGTGTATTTAATCAGTCAATAGTTGAACAGTTTTTCAGTTGCAAATCATAAAAATGTTTGCGAATAACTGTTTTTGATTTTTCCATCGCTGATAACTGATTTTTGAACTTACTGCCAGAGATTTGTATCCCAATATTTCTAGTTTAGCGCC
Organism: Nostoc sp. CCY 9925; assembly: GCF_963920935.1. Classification (NCBI taxonomy): domain Bacteria; kingdom Bacillati; phylum Cyanobacteriota; class Cyanophyceae; order Nostocales; family Nostocaceae; genus Nostoc; species Nostoc sp. CCY 9925. The sequence continues at coordinate 77,251 of NZ_CAWUDO010000006.1, forward strand.
GAGTCGCTAACTTCATTATGACTAAGATTATGGATTAGGGATTAGGCGTTGGGAATAATTTCGATTCCGTTTCAGAGTCACCATGTCCCTAATCCGCACTGCACTTTGCTAACGTAGCAGTTCCCAGTTCCCGAATTCTGATTTTAGTGACGAGTGTAGGAACGCTCAAATAATGTTTTAAATCTCTGGGCTATAGCGGATATTGCAACTGCCGCTAGAGAAAACGATATTGCTGCGATTTTGATTCCAGAATCATCTGCAAGTATCGCTACACCGGCTAAAGCGATCGCTACCCCTATACAGCTTTGTTTCAGCCTATTTGTGACTTGATAAGCTCGATTGCAGGAACTACAAATAAGTGTGTGTCGCGAGAATCTGTCTTGCAAAATCGCTTTTGAATTCAACTCGCCATTTTCAACATTTTTCCATGTGGAATAGCCCTGATAGAAAGGCAAAGACGACCCAAACTTATCTAGCCACTTGCGGTACTCAATCACTAATGTGTCAGATGTTTTCAGTGGCAAATATAGTTCTTTGAGACTTGTTGCCAAACGCTCAATTTCTGACTGTTGTCCAACAATCAAGGGTAAATCCTGCTCCAATATTTTGTTCGTATTTAAGTGATCGAGCCAGCGAGGCCTGAGTTTAACTCCCCAAGTCATAAAATTACGATAACCTCTAGCTAAAAGACGGCATCGTCCTTTGCCTAAAGGAACTGAATACAAAGCTAGTCCAAATGTCCAACCTTTTTCTTCAATATAAGCAGTGTTCAGCACAAGGCTTGGAGCAACAAAATCAATATACTTCCAAGCTTCGTTTGATTTGTTAATTCCCCGCCACCTGCCTCGAATCCCTTGAGCCGAACTTTCTAATACTTCCATTTCTAGTGGTTGGGCATTTTTCCGATTACCACCACCCCTGGTGCCATCATGGCTAATAGCAACATGAGCAGGATCGATGACGTTCTCTACTAGATATGTTTGGTCATAAGGTAGATCTAATATAAAGTCTGCACGCACGAATCCTGGCCGATCTAAATCTGGCAGAATTGGGATAATTTCATCAACAGCAGTTTCTTTTTCACCAGCCCACACCCAAATCATGCCTTGGCGTTCCACAACTTTAAAGGATGGCACGCAAGCATTGACCGGAATTTTCGCATCTGTTGGTAATTGAGGAATGTGCAGACATTGACCATCACTGCCAAACTGCCAACCGTGATATAAGCATTCAATTTTGCCGTCAATAATTTGTCCTTCAGAAAGTTTGGCTGTACGGTGAGGACAACGATCTGCTAAACAAATAAGCTGTCCATTTCGATCTTTGAACAAAACCAAGGGTTCATCGTACAAGGAAAAGCTATGAGGGCGATTAGCAGGCAAGTCTTGTACAAAGGTAACGGGATACCAGCATTGCCTCCAGTTAAATTCTTGCTTTTCCTCAATTTCCTCAAAGGTAGAAATTGGTGGTGTAGCCTGTAGTGTCTCTGTTTCTAATGACATAGTTTTCTCTAGGTTTCTATAATCTTAGACCTTGAAATCAGTAAATTATTAGTCCCAGAGATAGAATATTTCTAGAGAAAAACTTCAAAAATTAACAATGTAAATGTACTGAAATCTTCCTATTTAGATACGATATTTAATTAAATGTTGCAGCTTTTACTTTAGCTAATCATTTTCGATCAGAACTGTAACAGCTGCGATCGCAATCAACATTTCGTCATTGCGATCGTTGAGTTCAGGAATTGCTCGCCCTTGAACTACCATTCCTCCAGATTCTACAGTCAGAGTTTTTTGACCAAATGGTAGTACAGCTAATACTTCTTCTTGCCTAACTTTTTCTGGGTATGGTACTGCTACTTGCACTTCCACAATCATTTCATTGGGACTACTCAAACCAGCTACTTCCCAAACACCAGGTAAAGCATTATGAGCGATCGCATTGCGTACTGCCCTAGATGCTGCTACTGTCGGTTCTTGTCCATGCTGATCTACTCCCATCCCCATTTCAATTATCAACCGTTTACGCGCCATTCCAACCTCCAGCAAATTTTTCACCTTGCCTCAAAGAGGCAGAGACAGGGACAGAGGGGAAAATTCCCAACTCCTAACTCTTGGAAAGACTTGGGTTAATCACGTCTCTACTCCTAACTCCCCACTCCCCGTTTCCCCACGCTCCCTCATCCATTTGGAAGTCTTTAGAGCGTATGCAATAACTTGCTCAGACGCTCTGAGTAACTTTTCATCACCTTGATGGCAAACATTGGTGTTTCCTGAACCGCAAACAGAAATGCTTTTTCATCGAGGAAAGCAAGTTTACAGTCCGTGTTGGCGATAGCTGTATAAGTTCTACTTTTCACCCCTACAAGTATGCCCACACCAAAAACTTCACCTGTATCAATGGTTTCTACAACCTTTCCATTGACAGATATATCTACTTGCCCTTCCACAATGCCGTACATCATATCACCAGTCTGTCCTTCTTCAAAGATGACTTCGCCTGGTGAAAATACTTTAGGATTGGGTTGTTTTTGAAATATACCGACTGTGAGTACAGGACTTAGCATTAGAGCAACCCCAAAATTCTTAGTTTTTGAATGAAACCTTTAGATAGGCATCATGAGAACCCAGAAAAGTATACTACTTTCTGTTGCTTAACTCCAATCTCCGCAAAATTCCTGATTGGTTAAGGAATGATTAATAAGTATTAAAGGCTATCTATTAACTAGATATTTGATTAATATTTCTGAGGAAAATAACTCACGTTCAGTAGGGAGCATCCCAAATGTGTAAAAACATATTTTGTCATTGCGAGTGGAATGAAATGAAGCGTTCGCAATGAAGAACTGCTAAATTGGTAAATTTGCAAAATTGGGATGCTCCCCGTTCAGTATATTATTTACAGCGTATTTCAAGAAATTTTAAATACACAAACTAAATCTGTTGCTTATGCATCAAGCCTATTTTCTTTTCCAAAAAGACAGTCATAGTGAAAGGTAAGAAAAGTAAGAAAGGTAGATATTTTTATAGGCACATACTCGTGCGATTCAAAATCTGCTATTGTTAGCTGCAAGTAATAATTTTGTCTAAAAAATAGCAAATGTGAAGAAGGCATTTTCTTTGAATAGCTAATGGTAGATACTGCTACCCTAGACGGAAAGTCTGTTTTTCTGTATTCCAGATATGTAATATCTCTCTTGGGCATTGCATAGAAAGTAGGATGATTTAGCAACTTGCAAAATTCATTCCTGCTTCTGCTGCTCAAGAACAGCTTGCCCTAATTTATCCCACTGTTCTGCAACGCCCTTTATTGGATATTAGCAATTCGCGTGAAGCTACATTTGTAGTACTTGATCTCAGTCTAGCAGGCAGCATAGTTAACAAAATTGTTTATGTATCAACAGAACTAGTTAACTAGAATCTTGAAGAAAATTGAATTCACTATCCAGGCATATTATGAAACCATTTTTTCGTCAAAGTCTCCTATCTTTGATGGGAGTCTCCGTATTACTTTTGCAAACATTTACCACTGAAACTGCAAAATCAGAGCTTGTAGATTTTACAGCAGATTGCTCTAAAACTTACTTACCTGTAGCTCTTGCGCCTGGAGGAACGAAACAATATCGGATTTATGGTGAACTTTGTGGGCAAAAGCCGCTTAACAAAAGAACTGTTCATGTATTAGTTTCAGGTATTACATACAATCGCAATTATTGGAATTTTCCATACCAAAAAGAGCGTTACTCTTATGTGAAGGCTCTGACAAAAGCTGGTTATGCCACATTTAACATTGACAGAATCGGAATTGGCAATAGTTCTCGTCCTCGAGCAGACCAAGTGACTGTGCAATCTAATGCTTTTGTGCTGAATCAAGTGAATCAAGCGCTGCGGAATGGCAAAATCAATAATGTGAAATTCAAGCACATCATCAATGTCGGACATTCTTTTGGATCTGTTGTTGTGATTGAACAGGCAAGTAAGTATGGCGGTGTGGATGGGGTCATTATTTCTGGATTCTTGCACAAGTTGACTCCAGAACTACAAGGCTTGCCGAACTTTGTATATCCAGCACAATCTGACCCACGCTTCAATGAAAAGAACTTGCCAGATGGTTATCTAACGACTTTACCAGGAAAACGAGGGCAGTTGCTTTATCAGCAGTACAATGCCGATGCAAAAGTCATCAATAAAGATGAAGAACTTAAACAGACATTGACAACTGGCGAAGCTGCAACGTTTTTTCCACTTATTACTTCTGACACCTCGAAAAAAATTACCGTTCCAGTTTTGCTAGTAATTGGACAAAAAGATAATCTTTTCTGCTCTGACAACATCTGTACTCGGGAAAATGTGACAGCATTTGAAAAGCAATTTTATTCGCCTAAGGCACAGTTGCAGGTCTATGTTCTGCCACGTGCAGGACACTCTGTTAATCTGCATTTAAATGCATCTGAGTGGTACAAAGTTGCTGGTCAATGGAGCGATCGCTTTGTTGGAAAATAATTACAAGTAACACGACAAATAAATTACAAAAGTTTTGTTTTCCTAAACAGCGATCGCTTGCCAGTTAATCAACTAAGCGATCGCTTTTTTATCTAATTTATAATTCCTGCTAGAATTAATACTTCACTATACAAAATTCTAAATCTGATCGCTGTTAACTGATGATTCAATATAGTTCGGTCAACTGGAAAATTTAACTATGGAAAAACAACCGATACAAGTAATTGGAGGTGGATTAGCTGGGACAGAAGCAGCTTGGCAAATAGCCCAAGCTGGAGTACCGGTGATTTTACATGAAATGCGTCCAAAGCGCTTTAGTCCTGCTCATCATACAGAACATCTGGCAGAATTAGTGTGTAGTAATTCCTTTGGGGCAATGGCAAGCGATCGCGCCGCCGGATTATTGCACGAAGAATTACGTCAGCTTGGTTCTATTGTAATTTCCAAAGCTGATGAACATGCTGTTCCTGCTGGCGGGGCGCTAGCTGTAGACCGGGGACAATTTGGCCAAGACTTAACTCAAACTCTATCCAGTCATCCTTTAATTGAATTGGGCCGCGGTGAAGTGCAAGCTATTCCTGAAGGAATTGTGGTTTTGGCAACCGGGCCTTTAACCAGCCCCGATCTAGCAGAAGATTTGCGCCGCTTTACAGGGATGGAATACCTCAGCTTTTTTGATGCGGCTAGCCCGATTATCGTGGGAGACTCGATTAACCGTGACATTGCCTTTATGGCATCACGTTATGACAAAGGTGAAGCTGCTTATCTCAACTGCCCAATGAATAAAGAGCAGTACTTGAGGTTTCGAGAAGAACTCTGCAAAGCTGAACAAACAGAACTCAAAGATTTTGAACGCGAAACAGCGAAATTTTTTGAAGCTTGTCTACCCATTGAAGAACTAGCACAGCGGGGAGAAGATACCATGCGCTATGGTCCCCTTAAACCAGTGGGTTTATCAGATAGTCGCACCGACGAACGTCCCTATGCTGTGGTGCAGTTGCGTCAAGAAGATAAAGCTGGTCAACTTTGGAACATGGTAGGATTCCAAACTAATTTGCGCTGGGGCGAACAAAAGCGGATATTTCAGCTAATTCCTGGTTTAGAAAAAGCCGAGTTTGTGCGCTTGGGAGTAATGCACCGCAATACATTTATTAATGCTCCTCAGTTGATGCATCCTACTCTGCAATTTAAGGGGCGTCCAACTTTGCTCGCAGCTGGGCAGTTAATTGGTACAGAAGGCTACACCGCAGCCGCAGCCGGTGGTTGCTTAGCAGGAATTAATGCAGCGCGGCTAACTTTGGGTAAAGAACCATTGGCTTTACCAGCAACAACAATGATGGGGGCGCTATTTGAATTTATTAGTTCTGCTTCGCCCAAACACTTCCAACCAATGCCCCCCAACTTTGGAATTTTTCCCGAATTGGGTGCGAAAATCAAAAATAAACAAGAGCGTTATGGACGCTATCGCGATCGCTCTTTAGCTGACTTAGCAAATTGGAAAGCTCATAATTAATGGGTATTGGGCATTGGAGGGGGTAGGAAGCTTTTTTATAATCTCCTCTCACACTCCCAATTGAATGCAACTCAGTATTACCTGTAGGGAATGGCGAATGGGCAATAGGAAAAGTATTAATTTGCTATTGCCTTTTGCTTTGCATCAGATTTAAAACTATTGAAACCGGCGATGTGAAAATAATTCATTTATTTATGAATTATGAATTAATAATTATTTGTCCATCGCTAAGATTGGATAATCGATACACTCGATAAAAAATGCTAGACAGCATACTTTGGATCTGAATCGCGTTGAAAGTAGTTTTACAACCCTCCTGTGGGTAACTTGAATTTAAATGCAGCAAATAACACTGTATCGATACTCAAAAAGGAGAATATTATGACATCTGAAATCTTTGACCAAACCAAAGCAGAAGCATTTGCAGTGAGGATGCTGGAAATTATCAATAATGGCGGATTGGCACTGATGATTTCTATTGGGCATCGCACCAAACTGTTTGATACTTTAACAGAACTCTCACCGTCTACAAGTAAACAAATTGCTGATGCAGCAGGATTAAACGAACGCTATGTGCGGGAATGGCTGGGGGCAATGGTGACCGGGAATTTTGTTGAATATAATCCGGAAGAAAAAACTTATTACTTGCCTCGAGAACATGCTGCATTCTTGACACGGTTAGCCCCTGGGGATAACATTGCTCCTTTTACTCAATTTATATCGGTGTTGGGAACAGTTGAAGACCAGATTGTAGATTGTTTCCACAAAGGCGGAGGCGTACCCTACTCACAATATAAACGTTTCCATGAAGTGATGGCGGAAGATAGCGGGCAAACTGTGGTATCTGCTTTAGAGGAACATATTTTGCCGCTGATTTCTGGTTTAACAGAAGCCCTACAACAAGGAATTGATGTGCTGGATGTAGGTTGCGGTAGTGGTCGTGCCCTGAACAAGCTAGCACAGCTGTTTCCCAACAGTCGTTTTACAGGATATGATTTTTCCCAAGAAGCGATCGCCACTGCTTCTACTGAAGCCCAGCAACGAGGACTCACCAATATTCAATTTCAAGTTAAGGATGCCGCTACATTCGACGAAGTAGAGCAATACGACTTTATTAGTACCTTTGATGCGGTGCATGACCAAGCAAGACCCGATGTTGTATTGCGAAACATTCATACTGCCCTGCGTCCCAATGGAACTTATCTGATGCAAGACATCCACGCCTCAACTAATGTCAATGGCAATCTGGAAAATCCCATTGCCTCTTTTCTTTACACCATCTCTTGTATGCACTGCATGACGGTATCCCTAGCAGCAGGCGGTATGGGACTGGGAGCCATGTGGGGACGAGAAAAAGCAGTGCAAATGCTGAGTGAAGCTGGCTTCACTAGTGTGGAAATCAAGCAGCAGGCTCACGATTTCTTCAATGACTACTACATTACCAAAAAGAACTAAACAAATGTGCCAACTTTGTAGTGTGCTTAATGGACTAAGCGATCGCACCAAGAATTATCCATCTTTACCTACTACCAGTCAATTCTCTGCTGCCCTGAAAATTCAGCGCTTACCCCAAACAGCATCTGACGATTCTCAGTCAAACAATACAGTAATCATAAGTCTCCAACGTCCATGATTGCGCCACAGTTGTGCTGCGAGTCTTTAAGCGGATGGGATATTCAGTGCGATCGCAGCACAATCGGCCTCTAGTGTAGACTCTATACTGTTGCAATCATGATTCAAATTTGTATTCAGAAAATAATGCGCCAGATGTATAACACCCATTTTTCAAATTTATCTAAGTAAAAACCGTAGGTTTTTTGATGTTAGAGAGTGCAACTTTACTAAAGCTTTAAATTATCGCAAATATATTTACTGTTATTTAAGTATTTTTAACCAGAAATTAATTCCTTTTTTGATTGTAATATGCGAGTATTACATTGATCGAACATATTCGAGCAGTCAAACCCAAAAGGTATATATTATGGCGACTATTGCTGGTACTCCTAACAATGATTTTTTGTCGGGCACTAGTGGTGACGATCAGATTTTCGGTGTAGGAGGTAATGATAACATCTCTGGTGGAACGGGAAATGACCTAATCGATGGTGGAGATGGTAATGACACGCTATTTGGTAATGGTGGCAACGACACATTTCGGGCTAGTAAAGGGAATGACAGTATTAATGGTGGTGATGGTACTGATATAGCAGACTATAGTTACTTGAATAAAAGCATCACACTGTCAGGTGTGGGCACGATTACGAAGTCTGGCGGACTCGGACAAGACCAAGTATTTAAGGTAGAAACAGTTATTGCTGATGCCGATGTTGCCAACAACACCATAGATGCATCTGGTTCTTTGCCCGGAGTTTCTGCCACTGCTGACCTAGAAGCCCAAACTATCTCTGCCAATAATGTTCCTGGTTTAGGGACATTAACATTTAATGTAGTCAACTTTGATAATGTCATCGGCACAAATATCGCCGACAGCATTAAAGGCGATGGACAAAAGAACCAATTATTTGGTAACGCCGGTAATGACACCATTGATGGTAGAGGTGGTAATGATCTAATTGATGGTGGAAATGGTAATGACGACCTAGCAGGTGGTACGGGCAATGACACCTTCAAAGGCGGCCAAGGTAACGACAACATCAATGGTGGGGATGGTATTGATACCGCAGACTACAGCAAGCTAGGTAAAACCATTACCCTCTCAGGTGTCGGCACAATTACCAAAGCTGGCGGACTCGGACAAGACCAAGTATTTAAGGTAGAAACAGTTATTGCTGATGCCGATGTTGCCAACAACACCATAGATGCATCTGGTTCTTTGCCCGGAGTTTCTGCCACTGCTGACCTAGAAGCCCAAACTATCTCTGCCAATAATGTTCCTGGTTTAGGGACATTAACATTTAATGTAGTCAACTTTGATAATGTCATCGGCACAAATATCGCCGACAGCATTAAAGGCGATGGACAAAAGAACCAATTATTTGGTAACGCCGGTAATGACACCATTGATGGTAGAGGTGGTAATGATCTAATTGATGGTGGAAATGGTAATGACGACCTAGCAGGTGGTACGGGCAATGACACCTTCAAAGGCGGCCAAGGTAACGACAACATCAATGGTGGGGATGGTATTGATACCGCAGACTACAGCAAGCTAGGTAAAACCATTACCCTCTCAGGTGTCGGCACAATTACCAAAGCTGGCGGACTCGGACAAGACGAACTCTTTAAAATTGAAAAGATTATTGCTGATGCTAATGTTGCCAACAACACCATAGATGCATCTGGTTCTTTGCCTGGAGTATCTATCAACGTTAACCTGCAAGCCCAAAGTTTGTCTGCTAATAACGTTCCTGGTTTAGGGACATTGCCATTTACAGTAGTCAACTTTGATAATGTCATCGGTACGAATGCCAGTGACATCATTGGCGGTGACAACCAAAGTAACCAATTGTTCGGTAATGGCGGCAACGACATATTCAAGGCCAGTCGCGGTAACGACAGCATCGATGGTGGGGATGGCATTGATACCGCAGACTACAGCAAGCTAGGTAAAACTATTACCCTCTCAGGGGTGGGCACAATCACAAAAGCTGGAGGATTCGGACAGGATCAAGTATTTAAGGTAGAAACAGTTATTGCTGATGCTAGTGTTGCCAACAACACTATAGATGCATCTGGTTCTTTGCCTGGAGTATCTGCCACTGCTGACCTAGAAGCCCAAACTATCTCTGCCAATAATGTTCCTGGTTTAGGGACATTAACATTTAATGTGGTCAACTTTGACAATGTTAAAGGCACCAACATCGCTGACAGCATTAAAGGCGATGAACAAGCTAACCAATTATTTGGTAACGCTGGTAATGACACCATTGATGGTAGAGGTGGTGACGACTTAATTGATGGTGGAAGTGGTAGTGACAAGTTAACAGGTGGCGCAGGTGATGACACCTTCAAAGGCAGCCAGGGAAATGACAGTATCAATGGTGGGGATGGTATTGATACCGCAGATTACAGCAAACTAGGTAAAAGCATTACCCTCTCAGGTACCGGCACAATTACAAAAGCTGGCGGATTCGGACAAGACGAACTGTTTAAAGTCGAAACGATTGTTGCTAGTGCTAGCGTTGCCAACAACACCATAGATGCATCTGCATCTTTGCCTGGGGTATCTATCACTGTTGACCTGCAAAATCAAAGTTTGGCTGCCAATAACGTTCCTGGTTTAGGGACATTGCCATTTACAGTAATCAACTTTGACAATGTTAGAGGCACAAACGCAAGTGACACCATTACTGGCGATGGACAAAATAACCAATTGTTCGGCAATGATGGCAATGACACTATCTCTGGTGGCTTTGGTAATGACACTCTCTCCGGTGGAAAAGGTAATGATAGCCTCATAGGTGGCTTTGGTGCAGATAAGTTTTTCTTCGCCAGTATCAGTGACGGCCTTGACACAATCAAAGATTACAACTTTGGTCAGAGCGACAAAATCCAAATTTCTAAAGTAGGATTTGGTACTAATAGCCTTGCGGGCTTTTCCTACGATACCTCTAGCGGTAATTTGTCTTTCTTGGGAACTCAATTCGCTCTTTTGGAAAATCTTTCATCCAATATCAGTATTGAGTTGGTCTAAAAAGTGATACCGTTGGCGAGGCGATCGCAAGTTAAAGCTTTTTGTAGTGTGTTTGTTGTAGAACCACTAGCTAATACTTCATCAATATCAAATTTATAGTCCTACAGACATGAGTAATTGTGTTTGTATTCCAGCCTAAAAGTTGTGTTGCAAAAAAAGATGTTTGGCTAGAAAGCATGAATTGTCTCAACTTTCATCAGCTAAACTTCAAAAAGTTTTTGCAACACAATTACTTAGTATTGCTAGTCACAACTTACGTCTGTCTTCAGCTATTTAGAGACTTAGGCAAAGACAGGCCTGATTAGTCGCGTCTGTACTGAGTCGTGTAGTTGAATTACTTCAAAAAAACTGTAATGTTTGGAGGTCAATGCAACAAAATTGGACTGCGTTTATCAGACTGTCCTCAAAATGGGAAGTAAGAAAAGCTAATATACATTATCAAGCTGCTATTTGCTGTAACTTTTGACCTTATATAAAACTTAAATATTTTCACTGTATACTGTAAGATAAATTCATTACTACCAACCTGAATTGTGTGTATATTAAAAAATAAGTCTAAATTATAGACAATACTGTTTTGTTTATCTTAATCTCAAAAATTGAGGAGTAAGCTTGGTGGCAGTTAGGTTAAATCAATTATTGAAGTTTTCATTCAAATATTTACCAGCAATTACAACTTTAATAACTGTTTTTTCGTTACCAGTTAAAGCAGCTACATTTTTGGTAACTGATCGCGCTACTTTTGGAGGCAATGATGAAGTTGATTGGCTAAGTTTAGGTAAAGTATTCAATCCCGTCGCTCCTGACTTTTCTACTTTTTTACCTAACTCTTTTTCAGCAACATCTCAAGGTGGTTTAGGGTTGGATGTCAATATAGCTCCAACTAATAATCCTTTGATTACCAAACCATTTGTCTTTCAAACTTTACCTCCTCCTGGTATTCGGACTAACTTCGCCAATGGTGACTATGTTCTCTTCGGAGGTATAGACGTAACAGGTTTTGGGCCTAATCCTTCTTTTCCCACCGACGGTAACGGCGGGCCTTTCACCATTACTTTTGACAAGCCTGTTTTTGGTGCTGGGACTCAAATAGCTGTAGACGATCGCTTTACATTCGATGCGTTTGTCTCAGCCTATGATAACGCCAATAACCTTTTAGGTACTTTCTTTGCCCAAGGCACTTCCTCACTACTGTTGGATAATTCCGCGCTTTTCTTAGGCATTCGTAGTGATGAGGCAAACATCTCACGGCTGGTTTTTAGTAGTTCTTTTCCCCAACAAGGCTTAGCTATTAATAAGGTCAGCATTATTGGAGTTCCCGAACCAACTTATACCTTGGCGATATTACTTTTTGGTGTTTCCGGTGGTGTTTTGAAACTACGCCAACGCATTAGAGTTTCTACAGCGTCGAAATAGCTTTAATAAAAAGGCTTAGGAACTTCCAAATACAAAACTATCTAACTATTTATTGTGGAGTGGGCATCTTGCCCGCTGCACAAATAGTAGTAATTTATTACGTCTTGACAGGTAAACGGGAAATTGTCCATAAGAACAGCATGAACATGAAGTAAATCACACCAACTAGCCCAAACTCAATCAAAGGAATATAGGTTACTTCGTAAATTCTGCCTAAGCCGCGTTCACTCAATCCATAAACGGCCAGTACACTCAGTAAGAAAGCTGCGTAGATAGTGCGTTTAGTCCAGATACCTAAAGGTAAACCGTGGAGTTGAGTAATTACCATAATGCCAAGAAAACCAAAAAGAAATGTTGGCCATTTGTTCTGTCCCAACATCCAAGACACAACTACACTATGTAAAAGTACCATAATTTCTAAAGTAAATGTCCACCAACGGTTGACATGGGCGCGGTTAAAAATCAACGATGATTGGAGCAGGAGCAAAAACATATAGAGAAAACCAATCAAGTGCCCCAAAGTCGCTTCCATTGGATGATACCAAAAAGTGTAGATAGCGGCGAAGGAGAAAAAGTAGCCGTGGTACAGCTTGATAATTTGCAAAAACTGTTGATGAAATGGGACAGGATTGCCAAAAAACAAACCGCGTCGAGGCGTTTCTAAAATTAGTACGAAGACTAGCAGAAGTACAACCGCACCTTGGGAAGCCCAAATTGAAGTATCTTGAGCCAGAGCATCGTACCAAATATATGTTTGTAGGAAATGTAAAGCTATGAACGTAACATTAATGCCAAGCATCAAATAATTAATTGGGTGCAAGGCTGATTTGTATTTCAGCTGCGTTTGCTGTGCCCACCAGATACACGCCCAGATGCTAAACTGATGCCCAATGTACATACCCCAAGCCGTGACTCGGCTCCAAAAAGTTGGGTTGGGAAGCTTCCAGTAGTACCAGTTCATTCCTTGGTCAGGAAGTTTGGTGATGCTTGCAGGAATGCTCCCACCCACCCAAATTCCGTAGGTGAGGAGAATGCTGACAAAGATGCCTATAAACAATACTCGACGGCCAGTCATACTGTTTTTGGATTTTAGATTTTAGATTTAGGATTTAGGATTAAGAGACTTGAGTACCAGGCTGTTACCAAGAATTATTCAGCTTGGGTATCAAAATCTTCTGAATTCTTACCTAGCGACACGTTCTGCCTTTGGTTTAAATACACTTTGGGTTACTCGCAAACTCAGAGTCAAAGCTAACAGAATTACTAATGACCCACTCAAGAAAGGAGCAGAACTCCCAAATTTCATAAAGCTAGCTCCTGCCCAGGTCGGCCCGCCGATGCGGGCTAATGCAGAAGAAGAACTGGCAATTCCTAATATTTGTCCTTGTTCTTCTGGGGCTGTTATCTGGGAGATCAAGCTGTTCAATATTGGTTGGGTGATACTAATTCCCCATGCCACAAGTGCGGTGGCGATTAACAAGAAAATTAAACTTTGTGAGAATCCAATTAGGAGTAATCCTAAACCTAATCCAAATATCCCCAAGAAAAGTAACTTGATTTCACCCAAATGTTTTTTAAGGAAGCCGATGAGTCCTCCTTGAATGATTGTACTCACAATCCCCATGAAAGCAAAAAGATAGCTAGTTTGTTGAGGGCCCCAGTTTAATTCTTGTTTAGACCATAAAGCCAATGTAGAGTCCATAGCTGCAACAGCAAAGGTCACTAAAAAGTAGATGCCAATGAGGATACACAACTGTGGACGCCTAGAAAGTTCTACCCAGTTCAACTTTGGTCGATGGTGTTGATGAGCTTGGATTTTAGCTTTGATCTCAGAATTGAGAGATTCTGGAAGTAATATCAAAGCACAAAGCAATGCTAATAAAGATAATCCAGCTGCAAACAAGGACGGGAGATGGAAGTTGGCGTTGTTGGGATCGGGCCCTGTGAGAATACCTCCCATAGCTGGGCCGAGAATAAAGCCAAGACCAAAAGCCGCTCCGATTGCGCCCATACCACGAGCTCGATTAGCTGGAGTGGTAATATCTGCTATGTAGGCCTGAGCAGTGGCTATATTCCCTGCCATTATCCCGGCAAGACTACGAGCAATAAACAAAATCCATAATGAGTTAGCAATGCCTAACCCTATGTATGCAATTACAGAACCTGATAAAGTTAGTAATAAAATCGGACGGCGACCGTAGCGATCGCTAAAACTGCCCCATAATGGTGCAAATAAGAACTGCATTAAAGAATAAATAGCTACCAGTAGAGTGGCTTCATTAGGTTTTGCGCCGAATTGTTCAGCATACAAAGGCAGTATCGGCAGGATAATTCCAAAGCCCAGTAAGTCTATAAATACAGTTAAAAATAAGACAAATATAGCTTTGCCATTATTTTTATTCTCCATAGGTGCAATTCCCTTTTATAACAAAATATCTGTAAGTTTAATTAGTTTTATCGGCATTAGGGAACGCTTGTTAATAAAGACTCATTCAAGCCAACCGATAATCAGTTCAACCAAAGCTCTCGAATTTGAAGATGGTTGAGCCAAATTGCGTGGAACAAACCTACTATAAAAATTAAGCCAATAATACTACTAATGAAAGCAACTATTATCTCGTGCTTTCGTATAGCTTTTTGTATCTTCGCGTCTATGATGTCTTCTAACTCTTTGTATGACATTTATTTTAATTTGGCTAAAGGCAAGAATAATCTGGAACTTACGTATTTACATAAGCTGGAGCATGTCTGAAACCAATTGATGTTAAGCTGTTTGAGCTTAATACCAATTAAGCTTAGTACCAATTCTTGAAGAAAGGTATACAGATAACTGAAAATAAGAATGAGGAAAGACGTAACTAATATAGCAAGTTTATACAAACTACTAATTAAAGAGAGTGTGGCACAACTCAAACGTATACTAGGCTAGCAGTAAACATCACCAGGAAAATAACATACACCTCTTAAACCACACATTTTGACGCCTAAGATGTCTACAAGAGTGTTGTTTAAGGTAATGTGACTCTTTTACACAAAGCTTTACTTTGTAAAATCTATAACCCTGAAAAATATAATAATACATTTTGCATAATTTAGATAGTAGGCTGGTAATTTGATTAATAATTGTTAACTAATGTAGTCAGAAACATACAAATGTATTATAAGTGTTATTGAGCGGCACATATTAGTAACTAGAATTAGTAGCTGTAAAAGTTTTTATGCAATAATAATCAATGGTAATAACTTTTTAAAATTGATGAGCTTGACTTATGGCTAATTATCAAAATAAACTTTTAAACTTAGCCATAACGCTGATCTCGATAGATAGATTAAATTAATTGATCGATTAGGTTAACACCTTGTTATAGCAACAACAACATATATTTAAGAGGTTGTTTGAAAAGTGGTAGCTGAGGTATCCCAAATTTTAGATCTTTCCTATTCTCCTTGTTATTTGAGCAAATCCAAACTGTGAGTTATCGCCAAAGATATCATTAAAAGTAGCAGATAAAATTGAATGTGCGTTAGCGAAGCTTGCCGTACTCCTATAAAGCAGCAAGCTACGCGTAGCATCTTGTAGAAAAGGCATGGCTAATGCTTCTTAATTAAGGCTTACGCTCGATATCATTAGCTTTGTGAGGGATTGCAATAATTACCTTTTGCAATATTAAGAGTGTGACAGTAACTCTGGCTGCTAAAATTTTTTCTGGTTTTAATCTTTTTCTACTTTTAGTCGAAGCTTAAACTCAATTTATAAATGACATTTAATGGGAATTAAGTCTTCAAACCCTTGTAATTTCGTAGGTCGTTCTTTACTCATTTATGCTCAAACTATATTAATAGCATGGAGCAGAGAACAGACAATAGTGAATATGCAATAGGCTTTCAAGCCTATTGAAGTCAGAGTTTTAGATTAGTTTATGTTCTAAACTATGCTTCAACTGCTATAACTAATCCATCTATCCAGTCAGATAAGTAATCATTACCCGAATGGCACGCAATTAAGCATGTTTTCGGTGTTCTAAAAACGAGCGCGGAGGGATTTGAACCCCCGACCCACAGAACCGGAATCTGTTGCTCTATCCACTGAGCCACGCGCCCTTAGTCTCCTCCATTATAGCACAGATGCGATCGCATTTGCTTTCGTATTAAAGATAATCGGCAGGATTGACGGGTGAACCATTACGACGCACTTCAAAGTGGAGGTGAGGCCCAGTCGATAAACCCGTGGAACCAACAGCAGCGATCGCTTGTCCTCGTTCAACTCCTTGTCCATCGGTAACATACAACTCGCTGGTATGTCCGTACAGTGTGGTAATGCCTTTGCCGTGATCAATAATTACAGCTCTGCCATAACCGCCATACCACCCGGCAAAAATTACTGTTCCCGAATCAGCCGCCCGAATTGTACTACCATAGCTAGCAGCAAAATCCATACCTGCATGAAAGCGACGATAGCCGAGAACTGGGTGCATCCGCCAGCCAAAGGGACTGCTAGTAGGAGCATCGCTAGGATATGCAAACATCCCAGTTCCTTGAATGATGATGCTTGTGCGGCTGTTAGTTTTTGCTTGCGCGGCTGCTTGTGCTACCTTTTGCTGAATTAAGACTTCCAAATATTGGGATTCTCTTTCTAGCTGATTTTGAGCCGCTTCCAAGGCGAGGCGATCGCTATTAAGGCGTTGAATCAATTCTGATTGTGATTCCGCTTGGGTTTGATAATCGGCTTTTTGCGCTAATAGCTGCTCACGAATCAAAGCAATTTCGTTTTTTTGCTCCTCTACTCCGGTTTTTTGCTGATTGATTAAATTTGCTTGAGCGTTAAGTTTTACCAAAATTTGTTGATCTGCTCGATAGACTAACTTCAACTGATGACGACGGCTGATAAAGTCACTGATATTTTGACTTTGGAGCAAA
The DNA here is from genome assembly GCF_963920935.1 of Nostoc sp. CCY 9925. Lineage (NCBI taxonomy): Bacteria > Bacillati > Cyanobacteriota > Cyanophyceae > Nostocales > Nostocaceae > Nostoc > Nostoc sp. CCY 9925. The sequence continues at coordinate 94,253 of NZ_CAWUDO010000006.1, forward strand.
ACTGCCCATCCTTGACTAGCTGGCGATCGCTGGAGATATCGCAATCGTGCTACTGTTGCTATTTGACGAGTTTCATAGGAACGTTGGGCTATAGCTAAATCAGTTTCCAACTGTTGCAAACGTTGGGTAGCCAATTGTAATCGTGATTCACTTTCTTGAATATAGCTATCCGTGGTTTGGAGATTTTGGTTTAAACCAGTCAGGTGTTTTTGCGCTTCTTGTTGAAGATTTGTTAAGCGATCGCGTTCGTTAACCACACTCTGATGCTGCTGGTTCATTTGTTGCTGTTGTTGGCGTAGAGTATCAATAGACTGTGTAGAGTTTGCCTGTACTGGAATTAAAGCCAAACAAACCCAACAAATACAGCCAAATGCAACAGATAAACTCCAAAATATCTGCTTTTTTTCTAGAAATCGCGCTCTCATAGTGTGAGCCTAACCAAAACGATGCTTTCATACACTATGAGGATTATTCCCAAAATCTGATTAATTCATTCTATAGGACTAGTATTTGATTTCTGAAAAAATCTAAGTATGTGTAGGGTGTGTTACGGCTTCCGTAACGCACCACCCGAAGGTTTTGGTGCGTTAGCCTACGGCATAACACACCAAAACTACGTATATTTCAAAAATCAAATATGATTCCTATAGTCGTTCATCGCATTAATTTTACAGGCTTTAAAATTTCCCATGTCCCCGTCTCAGCCTAATCTTTCAGAACTAATCAGACAGACCACTAGTACCGCCATGAATTCAAAATTCAAAATGAATACAGTGTAAGGTTTTCAGAGATTTTGAATGGTTGTTTATTTACGCCGACCTGTACTAGCTTGGCATGAATATTTGTAGTCGGGATAAGGCAACCTCGCACGAGACAACAAGATTTTAGCCGAGTTGATCGTTAGTTAATACTGAGGCAAGGTGAGCAGGACGAGATAAGTGTGGGCAATGTCCTCCAGGCAGTTCTATGGCATCAACTCCCAAGCGCTTGCGTGCAGCGTAGCGTGACCATGTAGGAGAGAGTAGCAGGTCATCACTACAAACAATATATTTATAATCTACATTTGGTAAAGCTTTCAGGGGATTAACTTCAAAAATATATGCCATTGATTGCTGCGAACGTCCTTTGGAAAGTGCCCAGCGCATTACATCCGGTTGACAATCTTGATAGCAAAATTCCATCAATACTGCTTCATCTGAAAAGTTTTTACCACTAGAAACCGGATTAAACATATAAGGTTCTTCATGGAATTGTTCGAGTTGAGGTAATTGTTTTGGTTCGTAATTGAATGATTTGAGACTATCAGAATCGAGATGATGAGAAAACTGATCGAGTGTACTGATTCCTGGGTATGGAATAAGCGCAGTCAGGAATACCAGTTGACGTACTTGATGGGCTTCTGCAACAAGAGGAATAACTGTACCAGACATTGAGTGACCAACCAGCACAATATCATCATCAGTTTTTGGAAGCGCTTGAAGTACTACATCCGCGAATTGCGACAAACTTGCAGATGCATCTTCAATTGGCAAATCCATTGCTACTGTTTTGTGACCTTGCGCTTCTAAGTAAGGAATTAACAAATCCCAACACCAAGCACCTTGGAAAGCACCGTGAACTAGACAAAAAAGACTCATAGCGATTTCAGGTAAGTTTTCTAATTTGTGCTTATCTTCTACCTTACAGCTTGCACTATTGTCAACAAGCTTCGCCTTGGGAACGCTCTGAAAGCAAGCATAGTTGCTATTGTTTTTGTCATTATGATAAATCGAATAATTAAACTATAATTTTGAATATAAAAACATCTCCTCTGGCTTGAAGGTTCTTTAACCAGAAGATTCCCAGCCTCAATCAAGTTCATCAGCATAAAAATTTATCGCCAATTAACAACTAATGACTAATGAAATAACTGAAATCTTAAAACAGTCTTCTGCTGATTTATTAATGATGAGTGAGTCAGATTACCCTTTTGAGCTTGTTTTATGGACTGGCCCAGTTGACAGTTTGACAACTCAAAAACTACTCCAGCTAACTAATCATCCCCAAGATTCGCAGGTTGAGGAAGTAGGTTTAGATTATTTCTTTAGGAATTGTGCTTATGAACAAGAGTGGCATGACGAACAACAGAAACAGAATGCTAAAAAATTTCAAATACTTGTCCAAACGCTGAAAAATAATCTCAATGAAATCAAAGTTTATCGCATAGGTACGATAAATATTGATGTCTATATTCTTGGCAAAACCTCATCTGGAGATTTAGTAGGCCTTGCGACTAAAGTTGTAGAAACCTAGCAGTGTATTAGTAATTCGTAATACTTGCTACAAATGAGTATTACGAATTACCAATTATGTTAAAACTGTGTATAGCAATCCGATTTGATTTCTGAAATTATTTGCGTAGGCTAGGAGTAGGGAGTAGGGAAGAAGCCTCTTTGAGTTGTACTGAGTTTTTTCAGAAATCAAATATGAGTCCTATAGTTTGATTTAACTATAAATTATCAACTCTCGATTCAATCACAGATTGAACAGATGTAGACACATTAGATAAGAAATTGAAGCCTGTTTTGACTTCAATTGAATCAACAGAGACTCTGTATATTCTCCAATCGTTGTTTCTTATACCTTGGGTATTGGGCATATCAACACTGATAACCCTCGTGCTAGTCGTAATCCCAGACGCCCCAGCACCTGGGTTATTGACTACAGCAATCTTCCAAACTCTATTCGGAACTTGAACTCTACCATTGGCAATTGTATATTTTGTGCCATTGGAGCCAGTTCCACCAATACCGTAGGGGCCAGAAATAATATATACTTCTTTCCCCTGACTCACTAAGCTTCTCAAGTAGTTTTCTAATGAAGCCCACGGCCCCTGATTATTATCTGGCGACTGTGGCACCATATTTGTCATCAGAAAGGTTGCAGAGTTATCCGTCACTGTTCTTGTTCTGTCAGCGGAAGGTGCCATGTGTCCTCTATCAAACCCGCTACCAGAATAGTCAGAACCACCTACTCGATACCATCCTGTAGGGAGGCTGGTATCAGCGCGGAAGTCGTCTTGTCTTGGTGCTGAACCAAGCCACGACGAGTTTAATTGCCAAGACACCCAATTTGCAGTCCCTCTGTCACGGCTGTAACTGAGTGCATACTGGGGTTTCAATAATAAATAGTTGTTTGGATATGAAACGTTTGTTGTTGCATTACTTGGATTACCCAAAGTTAGATGCACACTTGATGATTGTGCTTTAGTTGGGCGTAAGTATGCAATCAGCGCTATAGGCAGAGCTAGAGCTACACAAGGCAGCAGAAATTTAAAAAGCCTAATTTTTTTCATACTTTTAGTATTTAAAGACACAATTAGTTTCTATGGCTTATTTCCTGAAATCAAGTATTCAGGGATACAAAAAGTATAAAAACTGCAAATTATTAATTTTATTTGAGAAGAATGTACACAAATACATAGTTTGTAGTGATATAGGACTAGTATTTGATTTTTGAAATTACTCGTAGAGGCTGGGAACAGGCAATAGGCAATAGTGAAGAAGGGGATTAGAAGTGTACGGATTTTTTTCAGAAATCAAACCGGATTCCTATATCTCTCTTTGTAGTACAGAAATCAAGATGCACTTTTTCCTCCTTTCTTTGCCATCTGCTAAAATTTTTCCAATAAGGCTTTAGAGATAAAAGTATCTTTTAATATTTAATATTTTAATTTTATTGACAAAAAATTGGGAGCACCTCAATTTGGCAAAAATATATGGAACTGATACAAAAACCCTTTTAAATCCTCTTCCCTTTGTGTCTTTTGCGGTTCGTTTTTTATCCTCCCGGATGAGTCACAATGCCGTATGTAAATTAAACTTACACATTTAAAATGCTCCAAAAAAAATCGATATTTTGATTGAGATAAATTTCTTTTTTAAGATTTATGATTTTTTTAGTTATAAGACAATAAATAGCTTATGCATTTAGGTAAATATAGTCAGATTTTAGCTATTAATTGCAATGATGATGTCTATATATTAAATTGATTTTAGTATATGTCCGCGTAACTATAAACTCTATCAACCCGGCTGTGTCAATGTTGAGCATTAATTTATTTGGACACAAAGACACAAATATCTATGTCTACTTACCTAATTTAGATCTAATTGTTGGCGCTGTTACAACCCGTAATTTTAAAAAGGTTTACCATACCCTAAGTTCTTTCATAAAACAAAAGTAGTTCACTAGGAACACAAACCTCTAATTTAGTAGAGAGTTTTGTTATCCGATATTGCGAAATCACCTTATCTAAGTAAAATCTCAAAAACTTTTAACTTTCTTAAGGAATTTACAGTGATAAATCCACAATTCTAAATTCTGATTTTTGAATTCTGACTTGTTCTGCAAATTGTTATTTTTTCTGCGCCACTAGTGTAAGAGGTAATCTATGGTGCGAAACTCAAAGCTAGGGTACACAATGTCCCCTAAGTCTATTCTGCGTCCATCCGTTGCTATAGGTATAATTGCATCTTTATTGGTTGGCGGAATAAGTTTTTATACAGTAAAACTCTGGCAAAATTCTGTCACTCAAGAAGCACAAGTGTCAGCAAAACAATTGCCACAGTTAAAAACGGTAACAGCCTTAGGAAGAATCGAACCACAGGGCGAAGTAATTAAACTATCTGCGGCTGTGTCTGCTGAAGGAAGCCGAGTAGAAAAGTTGTTAGTCAAGGAGGGCGATAGGGTAAAAGCAGGACAAGTAATTGCGATTTTGAGCAGCTACGATCGCCAAGAAGCAGCATTAAAAGAGGCGCAGGAACAAGTCAAAGTAGCTCAGGCCAACTTAAACCGTACCCAAGCAGGTGCCAAACGCGGTGAAATTACCGCCCAAAAAGCGGCGATCGCCAGACTAAAAGCAGAACGCCAAGGCGATATTGATGCCCAAGCAGCCACAATTGCCAAATTCCAGGCCGAACTGCAAAACGCCCAAGTAGAAAACGAACGCTATGAGCAACTATATCAACAAGGAGCAATTTCCGCTTCCCAACGGGATAGCAAGCGTTTAAATTTGGAAACAGCCCAAAAAAACTTGCAACAAGCCCAAGCACAGTTAAATCGCGCCCAATCAACTAGCCAGCAACAAATCAAAGAAGCCACAGCAACACTGGATCGCATCAGCGAAGTCCGAGGGGTAGATGTAGCAGCTGCTCAAGCAGAAGTCAATCGTGCCCTAGCAGCCATGAATCTAGCGAAAGTTAATCTCAAACAAACCGAAGTGCGATCGCCCCAAAATGGACAGATATTCAAGATCCACACTCATCCTGGGGAATTAGTATCAAATGATGGCATTGCTGATATCGGGCAAACTAGCCAGATGTACGTTATCGCCGAAGTTTACGAAAGCGATATCGGCAAAGTGCATCCAGGGCAAAAAGTACGAATTTTTGGCGATTTCTTATCCATCGAACTGCAAGGAATCGTAGATCGTAAAGGCTTGCAAGTGCGGCGGCAAAATGTCATTGACACCGATCCTGCCACCAATATCGACAACAGAGTAGTGGAAGTCAACATCCGACTAGATCGAGTCTCCAGCCACAAAGCCGCTAACCTAACCAATATGCAAGTTAAAGCAGTAATTGAACTGTGAAATGGGCATCGGGCATCGGGCATTGATAATTGAAAGTTTACCTATTGCCCAGTCCCCAGTCCCCAGTCCCCCCTCCCCACTCACTCCAAAATATGGGATTGATTGAACAATTGCGACGCCGAACCCCTCTAGGATGGCTGCAACTGAGTCATGAAAAAAGCCGTCTGTTGGTGGCATTGTTAGGCATTGCCTTTGCAGATCTTCTCATGTTCATGCAGCTAGGCTTTCAGACTGCGTTATATGACAGTAACACTAGACTACATCGCAGTTTGCAAGCAGATATTGTTTTAACTAGTCCCCAAGCCCGTAACTTGCCAAGCTTGTCTACCTTTTCTCGACGACGACTTTATCAAGCAATGGATATACCAGGGGTGAAGTCGGCCCAAGCGATGTATTTCAACAATACAATCTGGAAAAATCCTCTAACACACCGGGAGACGGGGGTGTTAGTTATCGGCTTTAATCCCGACAAGCCAGCCTTTGATTTACCAGATATTAACCAGCAATTGCAGGCAATCAAGCTGCCGGGTGCGGCCTTGTTCGACCGTGGTGCTAGAGGAGATTATCAAAAAGCGATCGCCCTAATTGAAGAAGGTAAAATCGTAACTGCGGAAATAGAACGCCGCACAATTATCATTAGTGGTTTATTCCAAGTCGGGGCTTCCTTTGGCGCTGAAGGCAATTTGATTACCAGCGATCAAAATTTTTTGCGGCTATTTTCTGGGCGACAGTCTAGCAGCATCAGCCTAGGTTTAATTAAGGTAAGACCAGGCTATGACCCGAAAAAAGTGGCAGCAATGCTCAAAGCCTACCTCAGAGATGATGTCAGAGTACTAACCCACGCAGAATTTATTGAATTTGAAAATAACTTTTGGAGAACAAATTCCCCAATTGGATTTATTTTCAACCTGGGTGTATCGATGGGGTTTGTGGTGGGCGTGATCATTGTCTATCAAGTCCTCTCCACTGATGTTAATGCCCACGTTCGAGAATACGCCACCTTCAAAGCAATGGGATATCGCAATTACTACCTGCTAGGTGTGGTGTTTGAAGAGTCTTTGATATTAGCAGCACTAGGTTTCTTTCCTGGATTGGGAGTATCCTTAGCACTTTACCAACTGACTCGCAAAGCTACAAATTTGCCCATGTACATAACTGTGATTCGGGCATTACAAGTATTAGTGCTGACTATAATTATGTGTGCAATTTCCGGTGCGATCGCCACCCGCAAACTCCAAGCTACCGACCCCGCTGATATGTTTTAAAAATGGGTATGGGGCATGGGACATAGGGCATTGGAAGACAAGGAGACACAAAAAAACGAAAAGAAACGAGAATACTATCTCCCTGCGTCCTTGTCCTCTTTACCATGCCCCATGCCCAATCCAAAATCTCAAATCCAAAATTGATATGCTTCCCGTCATCTCGATCTATAATCTCGACCACTACTTTGGTCACGGCTCACTTCGCAAGCAAATTTTATGTAATATCAACTTGGAGATTAACGTCGGTGAAATTATTATCATGACTGGGCCATCTGGCTCTGGAAAAACTACTCTGCTGACCTTAGTGGGTGGATTGCGTTCTACCCAATCTGGTAGTTTACGGGTGTTGGGACGAGAACTTTGTGGTGCTAGCGCCCAAGAACTAGTGCAGGTGCGACGCCATAACGGTTACATTTTCCAAGCAGATAATTTGCATGGTAGTTTGACAGCGCTCCAAAACGTGAAAATGGCTTTGGAATTACATAAACATATTGGGTTAAAAAACATGCGAACTCGGTCAGCCCAGATGCTAGAGCAGGTAGGATTAGGCAAACACTTATATTACTATCCTAATGAACTGTCTGGGGGACAAAAACAAAGAGTAGCGATCGCCCGTGCTTTGGTCAGTCATCCTCAAATTATCCTAGCCGATGAACCCACGGCCGCCCTTGACAGTCAATCGGGGCGAGATGTGGTCAACCTCATGCAAAAACTAGCAAAAGAACAAGGTTGTACCATTTTGATGGTTACTCATGACAACCGCATTCTAGACATTGCCGATCGCATCGTTCACATGGAAGATGGTAAACTCAACTCAAAACTAAAACTATCAGCCTGGAGCTAATCAGCTGAAATTTATTTATAGTAATCGTATTTGATTGCGTGAAAAAACTCGCCATCAACTCGAAAAGGCTGATTCCCTACTCCCCTACAGACGTGATTAATTGCGTCTCTACCATTCCCTGCCTAGACAAATAGAGTTAAAAAATCAAAGCGGATTACTATAAATTCTATAAATTACGGAAATTTGAGTTTCAAACTCGATTATTTCAGTTGATAACTCGAAATTTCAAGCTTTAATTTCGATTATTGAAGCCTAGTACTCCAAAAGAAAACCAATTAAGTGAAATTACTGAAGTTTTTTATATTTTACCAACACACAAAAAATCTGTTATTACTATGTAGATGGAGATTAGAAATTACATACTAAATTGAACTAGCTTAGTGTAAAATCCTAATCGCCTTAATTTTTTGGGTTATTTCTGGCGCTTTCCCTCTGATTTGCTTAGACCAACTTTAACCTTAAAGTGTGGTATTAGTGTCCAGTTGAAGAAGTGTCCAGTTGATTCCCAGATTTTATTCAAGTACTATTATCTAGTGACTTTAACCATAAGAAGTTTCTTTTGTTGCTTAACAACCGATCCCTATGGCAAGCCACTAGAGCTGTTTTACCATCAATCAAGTGAAATTTTACGAACAATCACAATGTCATACACCTTGCTTATTAGAGTTAATACAAATTTACAAATTACGCTTACAAACCATTCTTCATCACTCACTGTTCGCTGTTGACTTAATATCCATAAGCCACTAAAGCATTTGGCAAACAAAATTTATGGCTTTCAAGAACATCTGCTGTCAAAAGAAAATCCTAGTAGTAATAAACTAGTCTATTTTCCAACACAAGCAAGGGATTTATGGTAGCTCTATGATTACTGAGAATCGCACTAGCAATGCAAATAAAAACTTGCTCGGCTTGAATGTCAAAAATTTGACAGCTAATGGTCGTGCAATAAATTTCTTAAAGGGAATGTTTGCTGTTCTCCCGATTACCTGGGCATTGCCTGTAGATGCTTTGCAAGTCAAAGTGACTCCAAGTAATCCTAAATTAGGGGATACACTTTCGGTGGAAATTAATTTAGATAATCCTGAGAACAGTACAAATCCAACAGTAGCTATTGGTAAAAATACATACCCAGCATTTGAAATTGCGCCCAATCAGTATCGGGCTTTTATTCCTACAACTCCCTTGGAAAAAGCTGGAACTAGATCGCTTCAGGTTACAGGAGATGCTCAGGTGCAAAACTTGGCGGTGAATGTGCAAAATCGCAAGTTCCCTGTACAACGCATTACTTTACCACCAGGTAAAGCTGGAGTGGACGCCACAGAGTATGAACTTAAGCGTGTAGCAGCTTTCAAAGCGCTACAAACACCAGAAAAATATTGGAATGGAGTATTTCTGAGGCCAAATGCAGGGCGGATGAGTACAACCTATGGTGTACGTCGCTACTATAATGGTAAATTTGCAGAGGACTACTATCATCGTGGCCTTGACTACGCTGGTGCTGCCGGTTCAGCCGTAATTGCCCCAGCCGCTGGGCGAGTTGCTTTGGTAGGTAGGGTATCCCAAGGATTTCGGGTTCACGGTAACGTAGTTGGCATTGACCACGGTCAGGGAGTGAGCAGTATTTTCATGCACCTGAGTCGTATTAACGTTAAAGAAGGCGATATTGTCAAAGCTGGTCAACTCATCGGCGCAGTAGGTTCAACAGGTGCTTCTACGGGGCCACATCTGCACTGGGGTCTATATGTCAACGGACTATCTGTCGATCCCACACCTTGGCGAACTAAGGTCGTGAAATAGTAGAGGCGGAATCGATCGCGTCTGTGTATAATTTGGATATTTTTGCGGAAAGTAAGCAAAATCAATTGAATTGATACCGTCCCTACCTTCCTTGGCTAACATAAATGATGATAAGCGTTATGAGTATCGAAAAAATTGTAGAACAAGCTCTCCAGGATGGTTATTTGACACCAGCAATGGAAGCAGAAGTCGGTAGAATCTGTGACAACGCTTCGGAACTCTCTATTGAAGAGTATATGGCGCTCGATCGCCTAATGGGTGCGTTATTGACTGGTGAGGTAGTGGCGGTACCTCGAAAACAATTCATTAACGTCATGGAAGAATTGGTGCTCACAGAAGCGATCGCCAGAGTCGCCGAAATTGAGGCCACCAGCGAAAGTTCTCTGGATGTTGGTGATATTGCAGCCTACGCGCTCAATCGGTTACCACCCTTATATGCAACTACAGAAGAAGGTGCTAACTACCAGCGACAACGCGCTCAAGCAGAACTGCAAGAACTAATTTCCCAGCAAGTAAATGAAGCGATCGGTCGTTACCTAGATCGACCTAATTTCTTCCCAGAACGACAAGCCCTGGGCAAAAGTACTGGTAATGAAGTTCTCGACCAAGTTGGTGCTTTACTTAGGGCATATGCACCTAACTTTGAGCAAAAATTATAATTTTAAAAGTCATTGGTCATTAGTCATTTGTAAAGGACAAAGCGCAAATTTTGATCGCTGGAAGCCACCGCTCACAGGCCACTTCCTACCCTACGGGTTCTCCAAAGGAGTACAAGTCGGCAGACCCGTCTAACGCAGTGGCTCAACGACAGTTCCTTTAAGCGGGGGAAAATACGAACTTCTGAGCGGATGAAACCTCTCTGCAAGACGCTCCGCGAACGCAAGAGAGTTCTCTTTGCCAACGGACTGCCTCAACTTTGCAAGAAAGGGTAAATTACAAAATACAAAGTCTGAGCATCGGCTTTTCGCGCTCAGAACTTTGTAACAGAGGACAAAAAACAAATGACCAATGACTAATGACCCTTAATTCAATTACGCACTAACACAGTTGTTCCTAAACTCACTTGCTCGTACAACAATCTGACATCAGAATTACGCATTCTTAGGCAACCGTGGGATACAGCCGTTCCCAGCAGGTCAATATCCGGTGTGCCATGAAAGCCAATTTCATTCCGTCCATCTGACCAAAAGCCAATCCATCTGTCTCCCAAAGGACTATCTGTACCTGCCTCAAATACTTTACCTGTAATCGGGTGACGCCAGACTGGATAGTGTCGCATATGCATTACTTGGAAAGAACCAGTCGGTGTTTCCCAACCTTTCTTACCTATAGCTATTGGGTAGCTAGCTATTACATCATCTCCTACGTATACGTAGGTACGGTGATCGCTTAAATCAACCACCACTTTTGTTTTACCAGATACTAGCTTATTAGAAGGTATTTGTTGGGCTGAAGCTTTAGGCCATAGAGCTTTTGGCCAACTGTCCACAATTGGATTTTGTGTTTCTGCTTGTGCCACTAGCCGCGTCTTAGCTGGCGGTTCTGCCGGATTAGCTATATTTTTCTTAATTGTTGGCGGCTTAATTTCAGGCTTCACAGTAGAAAACTTGAGTCTAGAAGCTTTTTGCTCAGTTACTTTAGCTACATTTTTCTTAATTTTTTTCGACTTAGTTTGAGCCTTGAGTCTAGAAGACTTACGAACTGTTGCTTGAGCTACATTCTTTTTAATTTTTTTCGACTGAGAACTAGACCCAACAGCTGAAGACTTTGATGTTAACTTTCTTTCAACAGTTGAGCCTTGGGTATTTTCAACATGAGGCATAGATGCGCCCAGCGCAACTTGCCCTAAACTCACCTGTGAGAAATTCTTATAGGCTTCTTCTGGGCGGCTTCCTTGAGGGTTGTTTAGGCTAGAGCCTTGCCGCATCGAAGCAGATGCAGACTTTTCAAACTGCCGTTGTGCTGTAGTAATGCGCCAATGCACAGCTAAAGACAAAAATGCTGTGCCAAAACAAAGCAACATTACCATACGCCCTACAGATTCATTTCTTACCATTGCTATTGCCTATTGTTTATCCCTGACGTATCCAACTGAAGAATTGGATGGGTTCATCATCCGATCGCTAAAAATTTATCAATACTTATCACTTCTGTTATAAATCTGCCAATAGCTCTGGGCAAACTAAGGCTATACGCGTCCCAGCAGCAAAACTCCAAGCAAGGAATCTGATTCCTCCAAAGTTCAGGAGGTCGTAAGCCTCTACTCGGACTTTCTGGTGCAACTTTGGAAATGTAGCAATCAATTATTAATGGTGTGGGTGGGAGAAAAACCATGTTTGAAAAACTATTGCTAGCAGTCACGATTACATTTTCCCTCAATTTCTTTTTTCAAGTTCACTTACCAGAACAAAATAACACTGGTGCTAGTTACGGGGTACAACCAGAACAATCAGCAACTATTCTGGTAAGAAAATCAAAAAATAAACCACCATTATCGCCACTAGAGCAGCCCAAATTCTAGAGATTATTGCCTAAATTTTAAAGGTATCAAGAAGTCAGAATTACAAAATTTTCATCTTCATCCTTATAACCAAATTTAATTATCTCGATCAAGCGTATATACCCAGTTGCTAAAAGTAACAAAATGTGCATATTTGAAATGTCTTTATTAGCTGATGGGTAAAACAGAAACATCCAAGTAGTATAAGGAGAAACAGGTTCTTTTTACTGCCATAAATTTAGCCAAACTTGTGTGCCTCAGTGTTCCAGTCATAAATCCGTCACCTTAGCAAGGAACTTGTGTCGTATTAGCAGGTCTAATAGAAAGGGATGATTTAGAGCCAGTACGATCTATGAGTCAGTCGATTACTGTATCCTGGTCAACGGTTGATGCAAAGTATCCAGAAGCATCAGTGCAAGTTGACAAACTTCCTAACCACGATTTAATTTTGCGTTGTCAAGCTGGACTGCGCCCGGATCGTGCTGCGTTTGCGGAATTATTGCGCCGCTATCAAACCCAAGTCGATAGGGTTCTATACCATTTAGCTCCAGATTGGGCTGACAGAGCTGATTTAGCTCAAGAAGTTTGGATTCGAGTGTATCGGAATATTAACCGCTTACAAGAGCCTGCTAAATTCCGGGGCTGGTTAAGCCGCATTGCTACCAACTTGTTTTACGACGAGTTGCGAAAACGCAAGCGGATTGTGAGTCCCTTGTCACTCGATGCTCCCCGCTCAGTAGAGGATGGCGAGATGGATTGGGAAATTGCTGGTGATACCCCAGGACCTGAAGAAGAACTGACAACCAGAGAATTTTACGAACAACTACGGGAAGCGATCGCCGATTTACCAGAGGTATTTCGTACTACTATCGTCCTGAGAGAAATTGAAGGCATGGCATACGAAGAAATTGCTGAAATTACTGGAGTTTCCTTGGGAACTGTCAAATCAAGAATCGCCAGAGCTAGATCCAGACTGCAAGCTCAGTTGCAAAACTATCTAGATTCCTAATTTACAGTATTTTGCCTCTGCCCAATGGCAGAATTTAAGCATTGATTAAGAATTACCAGAAAGACGTAGATTGCTTCTGCCGTTAGGAGGAAAATTGAGTAATTTTTCCAAATTTTCGGTTAACTTTACCCGTGTATGAATTGGTAATAATGTTAAGATGACTACTGATTCTCAGTTTGATGATCGTTCCCACTTTCAACTTCCTGAAGATTTGTCAGATGGAATGGTTGAGTATACCAATGAATCAACGGGTTTTATGGATATGGTGAAGCGCGATCGCTTCGAGTTATTAAGTGCTTATCTCGATGGTGAAGTCACAGCCGCCGAACGCAGGCAAGTGGAAGAATGGTTGGCCAACGATGCCTCAGTTCAATGCTTGTATGCCCGACTTTTAAAGCTGAGGCAAGGTTTACGGACTCTCCCAGTGCCAACAGCCCAACAGTCGCCAGAAGTAACAGTTGAGCAAGTATTAACACGTTTGCGCCGACGTTCTCGCTTCAACTGGATGGTTGGAAGCGCAGCGGCCGCAGCTTGTGTAATTGGCGCAGTATCTGGTTTAATTCCTGGTGGTTCGAGAACACCACAACTGGCACAACGACCACAAATACAGCCAGTACAAACTTCGTCGGCATCTGTAGTACCTCCTTCCTCGCTAATGGTGGGATTAAATAACCCGGTAATTGAAATTCCGAAAGCAGCAGTAGCGTCTCCAGAAAATTCAATTTATCAAGTATCGCCACAACGTCGCGACTCCAGAGACGACATAAATTAATCGCAAAGTTGACAGATAATAACTTTAGCTTGCAGTTATGCCGGAGCCACTCCACCAACCCTCAGGTTGGAGGACGCCTCCTAACTGGTCAACTTGCTCTAAACTCATTAAGTAAACCCAAGCCCAACCCAGAGAAACCCACTCTCCCTGATAAACCTCGATAGTTTTTCGGCTATAAAGGTTTTCTGACACTTGTCTAGCGGGGTGGTAATCTTCCAACACATCTAGCCGATTTAAAATCGCTGGGTTAGCAAAAGAAAGTAAATATCCGTAGACTTGGCCATCTCCTAGCGTCATTGCTGGGTAGCCCATTGGCAAAGCAAACAATTTGCCTTGTATAAAAGCTCTTTTGACATCTACGACTTTGCCAGCACAAAATCTTTTATAGTTAGCTTCACCTGGTTTGAGTGTGCCGTAAACAAAAACCTGCACCAAATCAGAAAATTTTATATTTGATTCAAACATCGCCTATTTTAACCATCTGATTTCTTTGCCTACCATCTACAATATGGAGGCAGATACGATAACAGATATAGTAGGAGAATTTTTGGTGGATTCCCGATATAACCCCGCAGCACTTGAGGAAAAATGGCAAAAAACATGGGCAGAACTTGGCTTAGATGGAACACCGACAGGTAGCAACAAGCCAAAATTCTACGCTTTGTCCATGTTCCCTTATCCATCGGGCAGCTTACATATGGGTCACGTCCGTAATTATACCATTACTGACGTGATTGCCCGCCTCAAGCGAATGCAAGGGTATCGGGTAATACACCCAATGGGTTGGGATGCCTTTGGCTTGCCCGCAGAAAACGCTGCTATTGACCGTGGTGTACCGCCAGCAAACTGGACTTATCAGAATATTGCCCAGATGCGGCAACAATTACAGCGTCTCGGTTTATCCATAGACTGGGAATGCGAACTCGCTACCTGTTCACCAGATTATTACAAGTGGACGCAATGGATTTTCTTGCAATTTTTACAAGCGGGTTTAGCTTACCAAAAAGAAGCGGCGGTAAACTGGGACCCCATTGACCAAACTGTACTGGCAAATGAACAAGTCGATAGCGAAGGACGTTCTTGGCGCAGTGGGGCAATAGTTGAGCGTAAATTGTTGCGACAGTGGTTTTTTAAAATTACTGACTATGCCGAAGAATTACTTAATGACTTGGAGAAGTTGACTGGTTGGCCGGAACGCGTCAAATTAATGCAGGCAAACTGGATTGGCAAATCCACAGGTGCTTACTTGGAATTTCCGATTATTGGCATAGATGAAAAAATTGCTGTGTACACCACACGCCCAGATACCGTTTTTGGCGTGAGTTACGTGGTATTAGCACCAGAACATCCTTTAACAAAGCGTGTCACCACAAAAGAACACCAAGCAGTAGTAGAAGCTTTTATTAAAGAGATTTCTAATCAAAGCGAACTGGAACGTACTGCTGAAGACAAACCTAAGCGGGGTGTCCCCACAGGTGGTAAAGCAATTAATCCGTTTACAGGGGAAGAAGTGCCCATTTGGATTGCTGACTACGTACTGTATGAGTACGGTACAGGGGCAGTCATGGGTGTACCGGCACACGATGTCCGGGATTTTAAGTTTGCCCGGACTTATGATTTGCCCATTGATTTTGTCATCGCTTCCCCAGATGATGTTGCAGGTTTTGACTTAACTCCAACATCAGAGACGGATGAAGTCACACAACTCGTGCAAATTGAATACAACCAGGCATACACTGAACCAGGAATTTTAATTAATTCCGGTGCTTTTACTGGCATGGCTTCCACAGATGCTAAACAGGCGATCGTTGAGTATGCCGAACAACAAGGTTTTGGTAAAATGCGGGTGCAATATCGGTTGCGGGATTGGTTGATTTCCCGACAGCGGTACTGGGGCGCACCGATACCCGTAATTCACTGTCCTAATTGTGGGATAGTACCAGTGCCTGACAAAGATTTGCCAGTACAGTTACCGGAAGAAGTTGAATTTACTGGACGTGGTGGTTCACCTTTGACTCAATTGGAAAGCTGGGTAAATGTGCCTTGTCCGACTTGTGGCACTCCGGCGAAGCGGGAAACTGACACGATGGATACTTTTATTGATTCCTCGTGGTATTTTTTACGGTTTCCAGATGCTAAGAATGAACAACAGGTTTTTGATTCCAGTAAAATCAATGACTGGATGCCAGTAGATCAGTACGTAGGTGGTATCGAACACGCAATTTTACATTTGTTATATTCGCGGTTCTTTACCAAAGTCCTGCGGGACAGAGGTTTATTGAATTTTGACGAACCCTTCCAACGTTTATTAACTCAAGGTATGGTGCAGGGTTTAACTTACTTGAATCCGAAAAAGGGCGGTAAAGATAAGTGGATTGCTTCTAATTTGGTAAATACTGCTGACCCCCGCGACCCCCAGACGGGCGAACCGTTACAACGTCTCTACGCCACCATGTCTAAATCCAAGGGTAACGGTGTAGCACCAGAAGATGTAATTTCCAAGTACGGTGTAGACACAGCGCGGATGTTTATCTTATTCAAAGCGCCCCCAGAAAAAGATTTGGAATGGGATGAAGCCGATGTAGAAGGACAATTCCGCTTTTTAAATCGGGTTTGGCGTTTGGTGACAGATTATGTTGCTGCTGGGGTATCCCATAAAAAACCCCAACTTTCTGATTTAAGTAAGCCAGAAAAGGAATTACGGCGGGCAATTCACACCGCTATTCAAGCGGTGACGGAAGATGTGGAAGACGAATATCAATTCAACACCGCTGTTTCAGAATTGATGAAGTTGAGTAATGCCCTAACTGATGCCAACTGCAAAAATTCACCAATTTATGCAGAAGGTATTCGGACTTTGGTGGTATTGCTAGCCCCCTTTGCACCACACATTGCCGATGAATTATGGCAGTTGTTGGGTGAAAGTGATTCAGTTCACACACAAACCTGGCCATCATTTGACCCGGCTGCTTTAGTCGCTGATGAAATTACTTTAGTGATTCAAGTTATGGGCAAAACTCGTGGCGCGATTCAAGTGCCAGCACAAGCTGATAAAGCAGCGTTGGAGAAATATGCCCGTGAATCCGAAGTTGCCCAGCGTTACATCGAAGGCAAAGAAATTAAAAAGGTAATTGTAGTGCCTGGGAAGTTGGTAAATTTTGTAGTCAGCTAAAGGCATGGGGAGCGGGAGACAAGGGGCATGGGGCATTGGGAGCAGGGAGCAGGGGAGGTAGGGGAAAAGGTTAAAGGGAAAAGGGAAAAGGAATAAATTTAATCTTTCCCCCTTACCCCTTTCCCTTTCCCCATGCCCTGTTTGCCCAATGCCCCATGCCCGACTCTTTACTTCTCGCTCAATACTCTTGCAGTTGCCAACGCTTCCACTAAGCCACGCACAGCGGCAATCATCGCTACTTCGCTATTGAGTTGGTTGATCGCGGAACCAACACCAACACCAGCGGCACCAGCGGCGATCGCTAATGGTGCGGTAACGCTAGAAATACCTGAAGCACACAGTACTGGTACTGTCACGGCACGAGAAATCTCATAAGCTGCTGCCAAGGTGGGGGCGGCTTTTTCAATTAATCCTAAAGTTCCAGGGTGAACTGGATTACTGCTAGTACCACCTTCTGTTTGGATAATATCTGCTCCAGCTTTCACCAGTTCCTCTGCTAGTTGTACTTGTCGATCTAGTTCCAGGATGTGGGGAACGGTGACAGACAAGGTAATTTCTGGCAGTAAAGCGCGGGTTTGCTTAGTCAAGGCTAGTACTTCCAGAGCCTCGAAACGGCGTCCTTGAGCATAGAAAGAATCGAAATTCCCGATTTCAATTAAATCAGCACCAGCAGCCACAGCTTGAAGAAATTTCTCTGGCTCTACTGCTGATGCACAAATTGCTAAATTTGTCAAGCTCTTAGCTAACTGGACTAAGCTGGAATCGGCAGCGATATCGACAAAAGTAGCACCACCAAATTCAGCAGCCTTGACAGTAGCAGCAACGCTAGCGGTGTCGAAGTTATTTAAGCCGCTGATTACTTTGAGAACGCGGCGGTTAGCAAATGCACGTTGGAGTGTGGAATGCATCGTCATGGTTTGGCTTTGAAGCTACGAAAATTAGGTATATTCTACCGTTCCTTAGTTGATAAAGAGCCTAAATTACTATGACAATTGCCAAATTTTGATAGTTTGATAGCAAACTGGATTGTAAGCAATAGTTTAACCTGTCGCTGAATATACTGTAATAATACGTGTTTTTTCTACGTTTTATATACGAGCAAATACCAGTCCTATATATCTAAAAAATTTATTTTTTTAGATATATCAGAGGGTACAAGGGTAAATGATGGAATATTTTTTTGAATTACTAGATAAACATCATCATATTCATTGCTTTCTTTAAAGAACCTTACTACTTCATTTTTCTTCCAGCCTTGAATATAAAATATAAAATTATTGGTTTCATTTTTTACTTCGAGTAAGTCTATAGTTTTTATCGGATTAGTTTTTAAGATTTTACTTAATTTTTGACGTTGAAGTTGAGTATCTGTAAATAACGATGTTTTTAGAGGTTTAACCTGAACTTTACTAGATAGAAGTTGCATTTCTAGCACTACGGGAACTGAATCACCAATCACAAAAATTCGTTGCTCTCTAGACGGTAAATTTTGGAGGTTTTCGGCAAGTCTTTTGTTGTCTTCGGTTTGAGTTTGCCAATAGGGATAAGGAGGTGAATAAGAAACTCTATAACTCACACAAATTATGCTAATTAAAACTAAACCCAAGCTAATCCCTATGATTTTTTTACTTCTGCAAAAAGGGAGTATTTTTTTAAAGGCAGTGTGCAGCCATACTGCATTACCAATTGCTAAAACTGGAGAAACATAGATGAAATGACGCGCTGGATAATAGTTTGGTAACCAGAAAATATAATTGAGAATTAGTGTAGGGAAGATGAATAAGAGAGTTGAATAGTCACGTTTTAGCCACAAATAAACAAAAGTGATCAAGTAAAGTAAAATATATAATGGATTACAAGCTTCAATAAAGGCTTTAGTTCCGGCTTTGAAATTTTCAACTATTATATCAGGACCATGATAGAAAATTAAATCTTCCAATATGCCATCACTCTCTATACTAATTTCTGGAAGTTGTGATTTGACCACAAAAAATATTATTATGGCGAAAAGAACATACAAAATAGAATAAGAAACAACTTTTGTTAAAGAATAGCGTTCTAGAAAAAAGCAGCCTGGAATAAGTAAAAACATCAATACTGCATCCAGCCTAAACATTAAGGATAAAGAAAAGGCAGAAATTATCAATATATCTAATAAGGTTAATTTCAGTAACCCAGCATTTGAAGATTTTACTTTTGAACGATATGCAATTAACGCTAAACCTATGAACATGAATAATACAGCTTGGATCATTGGATGCCCATACAGGCTGGTACTCCACCAAACTGGAATAAATATTAGTAGTAAATTAGCTAATACCGCAGTGGTTACTCCCCAATATCTTTTAACAAAATAAAAAATAGGAATAACCATTAAAATTGAGCTAAAAGAACTTATATAGTTAGTAATTGGGATAATTAGAGTAAAGTTTTTTTGAAAAAGCGGTCTAAAAATATCTATTAGCGCATAGTAGGCAAAAGAGATGTTGCGACCATAAAGCAATGGGCTACCTAATGGTTTTTCAGATGTAACTGAGTCAATTATTCCCGTTATCATTCTGAAACCATCCCTTTCGCCTGGTGTATCTCTGTAAGTGAAAGGTAGATAGGAGATACTGGCTAAAATTAACAGCACAAGTACTGTCAGGATAAGGTTCCGTCGGATTTGCATAATGGTAATCTCAGTTTCCTATTGTCAATCTAGTTTAGTTAAGAATAATTGTCGCTTGAGTTGGGCACCGATCGCAGATTTTAATTTAGCTGATTTAGAAACCCTTACACAAAAAATAATTCCTTTTTTAATAGAAGCAGATAAACAAAATCAAAAAGTTGTTGTACACTGCTCTGGTGGAATTGGACGTACTGGACATGTCTTAGCAGCATGGCTAGTTAGCGTTCGGAGATTATCAAATGAAGCTGCAATCAAGGCTGTGAAAAAAACAAGCAGAAATCCTTATGAGGCGGCGATCGCTGCTGTATTTAAAGGTAAAAATCCTTTGAAAGTTTTAGAAGACCTTGACATGCTTTTGAATAATTGCCGTTTAGGAGTGCGCGGTGAGTAGCAAAGGACATCACCTACCAAAAATATTTAGTATTTTGGGTGAGGTATCATACCGCGCAAACTGCTTAGGAGCTAATATCTGAAACTACTTTTTCAAGCTAACATCGCCAAATTTGGATAATTCCATCTTCGCTACTGCTTACAAGTGTTTTACCATCTGAGCTAAATGCAACGCAAGTGACTGGATCACAAAAGCCGTCATCACTTTGGTTTGAGAGAGTAAGCAGTTCCTTCCCAGATTGGACATCCCAAAGCTTAACACTTCCATCCCGACTTCCACTAGCGAGAGTTTGACCATCTGGGCTGAATGCAACTGAATTAATCGGATCGTTATGTCCAGCTAAGAAATGAATCACTTTCTTTCTACTCACATCCCAAAGCTGTAGATGATTTCCGTCTGTCCAATCTCCATCTCCACCAACAGCTAAAATAGAACCATCACAGTTAAAATCAATCGATTTTATTGAAGACAACTCTTTGGATTGTATGATATCTAATCGATTCTTACTTCTTATATCCCAAAACTCAACATATCCTTTACTATCTCCACTGGCGAGTGTAGAACCTTCAGGGCTAAATGAGACAGTATAAACAGGGTTTTGATGTTGCAAAGAAGCATATTGCTCTTTTGTAGTGAGCTTCCAAAGTTTGACAGTTGAATCTTGACTAGCACTTGCTAAAAGCCTACCATCCCTACTAAATGCAACTGCATGAATTCTTCCAAATGGACTTAATCTATGTCCTGTGACAATATTTTCCTCTTGCTGTGTTTTTACATTGTATAACAAAAGGTTGTTACGATCGGAACCTTGGATAATAGAGAAAGCAATTAATGTTCCATCTGAGTTAAAAGCAACTGCCTTATCACTGTCAAATTTAAGTGTTTTATCAAAGTTCATCACACCCTTCAGCTTTTTATTGATTGAAGCAAGGTGTTGATATTCATTCAAGCTCCATATAGCAACAAACGGGTTATAACTTCTAATAGCAATTTTTTGGTCTGTAGGACTAATGGCAATTGAACTAACTCTAAATTCAACAAATAGTTTTCTCTCAACTTGCCACGATCTGTTATCAGATGTTTTCAATTGATGACTTAACTTTAATGATTGTATCTCTTCAATGCGTAGTGGAGTTGAAGTTTCATTATTTTCTAAATAGAAAGATGAAGAAACTGCTACTGGAGGAGCATCAATACAATCCCAGAAATTTTGATAATTGCCTTTTACTTGCTTATGAACTTCTTCTATATGCTTATTATTAATAGAAATTTTATCTCTATTTTTAATAACAATACCTTCTATTAAATAAATTTCTCTGCCAAAAGAGTCTTTAAGTGGTTCATTTCCTCCTTCAGAATTAATGTCTTTCTGCAATGCTTTAACTACACGAAAAATAATGGTGAAATCCCCAACTTTAGAGCCTTCAACTTTTCGATACATAGCATAACCTGGCTCAGTTAAATCACCATCTGCCGCCCTTGCTAGTAGATTAGGAATACCAGCATCACAAATAAAATCAGGAGCAACAATAGTTCTATAATCAAGATAGCGGTTGCGGCCTACTAAAAAAGGCCAAACTTGAATACTCATAATCCGGAACCCCCTAGATCAGATGCTGGAAAATTGGTAATAAGCTTATTCTGGATAAAAAGAAAACTGTTAATTGCATGGTCAAGAGCAGTTTCTTCATCTTTGACCACTTTTAAAGATTGCTCTTGTTGTTGGCGTAATTTTTCAGTTTCTTGAGCAGCTTGTTCCTGTATTCTAGCAGCTTCTTTTTGAGTTCTTTGAATTTTTCCCTCAACTGTCTCAACACCTTTTTCAGTTAAATCAATAAATCTCTGTAAAGCAAAATTATTAATTTTGTATTTCTGAGGTAGATTAGCAAGCAAAAATTGACGTATTACCGTTGCAGTCACTGAAAGAACTGTGTTTGATAATAACTGATCCACCTTACCGAAAATTCCATACTTTGGTTTCACTTCAGTCGGTCTTTGAAGAATTTTTTCTTGTTCTTCTTTCAACTTACTGACTTGAGCTTTTAACCCATCTATTAGCACACAAGCAAGGGGAACTTCTACTTGAAATGGATGTGGAATTGCACCAGAAAGCTTCTTCATTTCTCCGTCAGTTTGAAGAGTTGCAAAACTCATACCAATGGAACTGATTGGAATTAAACGAACTGGACATCCCGCGGCTGTGCGACTACGAACTACTTTCCTAAACTCAGGAACTTTTTCCAATAGGCGATTACGCACTTCAAGCAATGGATACTTATTTTCAACCAAATCCCACTTACTAATAATGAAATGAACTGGTGTTTCTTTCTTACAGTCGTCTATTAATTGCATTATGTTAGGCAAATCTGACTGCATCCATTTCATAACACCTTTATTACTAAGATTTTGATCTTCCATAAATTGGAGAACTCGCAGACCATCAAGAATCGCAAGAACCGCATCAGCTTGTTCTACTGCTTTCTGAAAATCAAAGTTAAGATCGTCTTCTTCATCCGGATCTAAATCAGTAAGTAATCCTCCTGCATAATCAAAATATGTAAACTTACAAGCTGGATGTTTTGATAAGTCTTGAGTTTTTACACAACAGGTAAACACCCATTCTGTCACCTCACCTCTCATTGTTCCTCGCGGCCAAGTTTCTCCACTGATGACTTCTGTATAGATTTTATTCAGAAAAGTTTGCTTCTTATTATCTTCAACTTCGAGAAAGAAACCATGCTCTCCCTGAATTGATAATGACTTAAACAAGCTCGCCAAAAATACTGTCTTACCAGCACCAGATGGGCCAAGAGTAATGATATTGTAGTTATTCATTGTTTCCTAAAAATTTAATAGAAAGTCTCAAGTCGAAGCACTAGTCTTCTAGATTACTAAAAAATAATCACGTCAAAATCAATTCTGAATCGGGAAAAAATCGCTCTAAATTATTTTGAATAACTGCAAAATTATCAACTGCGTGCATTAGAGCAGTTTCTTCATCTTTAACAAGCTTTAGAGAAGCATTTCGTTCTTGATTTAGTTTTTCTTCTCTCTCTATAGAAGTTTTTTCGCGCCCTTCTAAACCAAATCCAATGCCTTCACTTAATTTATATAACAAAGCTTGCTCAAACTGAAATTCTGGAGGAAGAAACCATGCTGCTACGGCAATAGATATCTGAGTGGCTTTGCCAACAATCCCTAGCACACTTGAGAAGATATTAGGCTTATTTTTAGCAGTTTTTCCAATCTCTTCTTGTTTCTCTTTAAGCTCACTAAGTCGAGCTTGCAACCCGTCTGGTAAAACACAAGCAAGAGGTACTTCAACTTGGAATGGCTGAGGAACTGCACCCGAAATTTTCTTCATGCTACCATCAGGTTGAGGAATTGCGAAACCTGAACCAATAGAGCTGACTGGAATAAGACGAACTGGAGAATTTGCCTGGTTACGAAGATGAATAAGTTTCTCAAATTGTGGAATTTTCAACAGACGTTCGCGTATTTGCGTTAACGAAAATTCGTCTTCAATTAGATCCCACTTACTAATTACAAAATGAATTGGTACTTTAGACATATGCATCCATTTCAGGATGTTTGGTAAGTCTTTATTGAGAAAAATATCAACAGCTAAATCATTATTGTCTTTCATTAAAGAATAGATTTTGTGACCATCTAGAAGGCCTAGAATAGTGCTGCTTTGTTGAACAATATTGGCAAATTCTACATCATCCTCGGAATCGGTAAGCCGTCCACCAGCATAATCAAAGTAAGTGAATTGGCAAGCAGTGTAAGTTTCAAGTGTGGGAATCTTAACACGACAGTTGAATGTCCATTCTGATACATCGCTATATTTTGTTCCCTGAGGCCAATTATCCCCAGTTATTACTTGGGTGTAAGTAGCATTCAGTCGTTTTCGCTTTGTTTGATCTTCAACTTCAAGGAAAAATGTGTAATCTCCTTGAATTGAAAGTGCTTTAAACATACTTGCTAAAAAAACTGTTTTACCAGCACCCGACGCACCTAGTGTAATAATTTTGTAGGTCTTCACAGTGAGCTTCTCCAAAAGTAGATAAAGAATTAAGCTTTATATATCCAAAAAAATTTTTATAGCACAGAACGGTGTAAATACACCAACCATACTCCTGTAATGCTACTAGTTAACTTTTGGGCAAATGAGCTAATGGAGGTCGTCTAGTGATAACACTAACTAGACTCGGCTCACGGAGAACCTCACAGTAACTAGGAGCATCTAATTTTTTAGGTACATACTGGTCTACAAATTGAAGTTGGTGCTTTTCGGATTCTTTCTCAGATATTTTTGTTTCTAAAGGCTGTTAGTTGACAAACTAATCGCACTACTGTTGTCGAGAAATAATTGTATTGTGGGTGGCAGACGGGCGATCGCTCATTGAGTTTACGAAGATAAAATAATAATTTCAGCACGCCAGAACTGAACTACTAAGGAAAAATACAATACATAATCCCTTTCCTGGCATGAACCCATATTTAGAGGAGCCTGAACTGTGGTATTTGGTACACAAGCGTCTGATTATAGCGATGTCTGACGACAAGCTGCTTCGCATCTACGCTGATAATCTAACTCCCCAAATTGCTCCCACATATTGAGTTTTGATCGAAGAACGAGTTTATACTAGCGTGGATGATGGCTTTTTGTTAGGAATCCTGATGTCGCAATTGCCAAAGGCAACTCTACTAACATCGGCACAACATTAACCAGCGTAAAACCTGCTGAACTCACCACAGTGATTCGCAACGCCTGAAACTAATGTTATCGCTTGAGCAAGAAACCTGGATAAGGAAAATTTTGGAGAAAGTAAGCTAAAAAGTTATTTCATTCGAGGCAAACTCTATGGCAATGGTTTTAGATAAAGTAGTTCCTTTTGGGAGGTCAATGGATGAATATATAAAAATGTTCAATTTAACAAACGCAGATTTAAATAAAAGAATTATTGGGGTTGGGGATGGGCCAGCAAGCTTTAATGCTGAAATGACACGTCAAGGTAAATGTGTAGTTTCTATCGATCCACTGTACCAATTTTCTGGCGATCAAATATTGCAAAGATTTAATGAAGTAGCAGATAATATTATTAATCAAGTTAAGGCTACACCGAACGATTGGGTATGGAGCTATCATAAATCTCCAGATGACTTGCGACACAATCGGGTGAGAGCCATTCAAGAATTTATATCTGATTATGATAATGGCAAAAATACGAACAGATACATATTTGGCGAATTGCCAAACTTGGCATATCATAATCAAGAATTTGACATAGCCCTTTGTTCACATTTATTGTTCTTATATTCAGACCATCTGGATTATGATTTTCACTTGAATTCAGTCGGGGAGATGCTGCGTATTGCTCAAGAAATCAGAATATTTCCTTTGATAACTTTAATGCAAAAGCCTTCGCAACATTTAGAAAAAATAATTAAATATTATACTAATAAATGTTACAAGATAGATATTGAAAAAGTTGAATATGAACTGCAACCTGGTGGAAATAAAATGTTGAAAATCACTAAAAATGTGAATAGAATTTAGAATATTCAAAGAATATTGTTAGACTAATAAAAATACAATGGCATTCAGTATTGGTACTATTTTTCGCCCTATGCTACCAGTCATCTATTCCGACGAATTTTTAGATCACAAGACTGGAAAATACCATCCGGAAAAACCAGAACGGTTGACAGCGATCGCTAATGCCTTAAAAACAGCTACGTTTGCAGATAAAATTGCATGGCGATCGCCTACACCAGCACCAGAACAGCCAGAGTTGATGTCTTTGTTAGTTAAGGCTCATAGCCCAGCCTACATCAAAAAACTCTCTTTAATTGCCTCTAGTGGCGGCGGCCCTTTGGATGGAGATACACCAGTTTCGCCGCGCAGTTATGATGTGGCATTGTTGGCGGTGAGTGCTTGGTTAGATGGAGTTGAGGCTGTATTAAAATCGGGTAATCCGGCTTTTGTACTGGCCCGTCCACCAGGACATCACGCCGAAAGTGACGCGGGTATGGGCTTTTGCCTATTTTCTAACGCCGCGATCGCCGCTTTTTTTGCCCTAGAACAACCTGGCATTAACCGTGTCGCTATCCTTGATTGGGATGTACATCACGGTAATGGTACTCAGGCGATCGTCGAAACTCATCCGCAAATTGCCTACTGTTCTCTACATCAGTATCCGTGCTATCCCGGTACTGGGAGAGCAACAGAACGCGGCTTTTATAATAATGTCTTGAATTTACCAGTACCCCCTGGTAGTGATATTACAGTCTATCAGCCATTATTTGAAAAAAAGGTAGTACCCTTTTTAACTAGCTTTGAGGCGGATTTATTGATTGTCAGTGCTGGTTATGATGCCAATGCGGCAGATCCTTTGGCAAGTATCAACTTGCAATCAGAAGATTATGGTTTGTTCACCGATTATTGTCTGGGGCTAACTCGTAAAATTCTCTTTGGTTTAGAAGGTGGCTACGATTTTGATGCACTTTCTCAATCGGTTCTAGCGACCATTGAACGTTGTTTACTTTAATCATGCCTCAAAAATCGCAACATTTCTTTACATTTTTCAGGTGCGATCGTCCGTTACTAGCTTTTATCGGTTTGGGAAAAAATAATGTCTTTTTATTTGAAACTTTTTTATGGCTTTCTTTTTTCTCAGTATAATCTTGGGATCATAGATTGATCGGCTTTTGTATATGCACTGAGATAGATGCACATGACTAGGAATGTTTTCAGTAAATTCTCTAGAATATCTTCTTATAATTTTAGAAAATAGCCTTTAAAAATAAGCTTTTTGTGGATATTTAGTTTATTAGCTATTTGTAACTGAGTTAACGAATTTCAGAACCATATTTACGTAAGTTTAATGTGCCATAATTTTTGTTGGGACTTCTGTCTCAGTAATTTCTTTTACAAACACTCTCTAAAGTTCATCAAATCTTCAGAAATAAAAAGTTTGAGTAGTGTTCTGAAACAGCTAAAGTTTTGTTAAGATGCAATTGCTAGCACTTTTTCAGCGAAATTCACCTATCACCATGTGGAGAAATAAAAAGTACTAGCGGCACAAAGTTTATGAAGGTGAAGCAATGACCACCTATATTTTTTTCGATGAAGCCCTACGAATGCTGACCAACGCTTTTTTGATATCAGCAATACTGTTAATAGCAGCTTCTGGTATAGGTTTGGCAGTAATTGAAACAATAGAAAAGACAGGAGAACGCTAAGTTCACAGATAGCAGTCTACTTATTGCCAAAAACCATTGGGTGGAAGTGTTCGCCGTGAAATAATCCTGGGAACACTAAACTATAAAAGTCTCACAGCGTTGCAGTCTCACCTGGAAGTCCAGCAAATGCACAGGTAACTGTATCGCTATTGAGACCTTAAACAAGGAGCTACTACAATGGGTCTACTTGATGCTGTGTTGGTTACAGAAAGCCAAACCCAACCAGTACTAAATTCAGCGGAAGCTTTTGCTGTTATAGTGTTGATGGCAACAGCTCCAGACGGTTACCTTTCCGTCGAGCAAGCAAATTCTATCACTCGTGTGCTATCTCGGACGAAACTTTTTAAGAGTTATCCCCATGAGATGATGAAGAGTCTGTTGGATAAAATCTTATCTATTTTCCAAGGCGATCATTTTAATACTTTATTTAATGCTGCAAAAGATAGTCTATCTCAAGACTTGCGTGAATCAGCTTTTGCAGTAGCCACCGATTTAGTCTTAGCTGAAGGTATAGTAACTGAAGAAGAAAAAAACTTTTTGAATGATTTGTATCAAGCTTTAGGCGTTTCCAGGGAAACAGCAATACAAATTATGCAAGTAATCTTGATTAAAAACCGACTATAGAGAAGTTAAAAAACCTCTGTGATTTAAACTATATAAATAGTCTATAAACAAAGTTTGGCAAATTTGATTGTGTGAAAAATGCCGTACATCCAAAAGCAAGGGGCAAGTAATCTTTCCGTATTGCTTCTATTAGAAATAACTATTCAGATTCACAAATTAGTTGTTAGTTTATGCAATATTATTCAACAACCGATCGCGGATCGTTTTGAGTTGTTCCTGAGTCTTAATTGGAGATCGTGGTGTTGGTAATTCAGTATTAGGCCAGTTAAATAAATCATTGCAGGGACACAACAAAGCCGGCATCCCAACATTTCGTGCAGCTACTGGCATTGTGCAGCGACAGCAAGGTAGCATCTCCCATGCCGATGTCAAAAGTTCGGCAATAGTTTCATGAGTACCTTCCAAATAACAGTCAGCAGATTCTGGGGATAAAATCTTCTCCCAGCATTCTTCAAACTCTTCGCTATAGCGATCGCCATCTAGTACGCGTTGGGGCAAAATGCTTGCCTTGCCGTTACCCACGATCACTTTTTTGCCCAGCTGAAACCAGTAGGCAAGATATACTTTAACTTCTTGTTTGGTAGCCATACGATGATTATAAATTTTAATGAGGATATTTCGGAGGTTAAATGTTTAATTTTGAATTAAGTCTTTGGCGCTGGCAATGGTGAACCAAGAAGACTGAGATTGAGAGCATGGCCGCCAGTGATTAGATAAACGGTATTACAGAGCGCACCTAGCTGGCGCACTAAAGAACCCAGGCGATCGCGGAACGCCCTGCCAATGGGATAAGCTGGCACTATACCCCAACCCACTTCTTCTGCTACAAACAGCATATCAGCAGCCACCAAATCCACTGTCTCTAATAACTCTGCAACGATATTTTCCCAGGTTTCGTCATCTTGTTCTAGGAGATTAGCTACCCAAGTTCCTAAAGAATCAACTAAAACACAGCTATGGGGTTTCACATCACCAAGGGTAGCAGACAGTTCTACAGGTACACATAGGGTTACCCAATCTTGGGGGCGACGTTTTTGGTGTTCTAGAATGCGTTTGTGCCATTCTTCATCGTCTGGATTATCAGTAGCTGTTGCTACGTAAATAACAGCTTTCCCCGACTGTATGGCTAGAGTTTCTGCCCACTCACTTTTCCCAGATCGGGCTGGGCCTGTTACTAAGATAACTTTACCCAAAGTAGTTTCCTGAGTATCTTCACAATAGGCTACGTTTGCAGTTTATCATCACAGCAGTGGGGATTGGGCATTGCCCAATCCCTACTTCCTAATCCCCATTATCTAAAGAATTTCACTTAAGATTCGGCATTACTAAATGCAGGAGTGCAGCCTCATTTTAGTATTGAGCCGAGATCCGGATACTGTCTTGAAAAGTGACGCTCCTCTCTTACAAAGTTCAGAGCGCCGCAAGCCTTAGCTCCGAGGCCAGAAGATTCCGACACAAGGCGATAGGATAGCACTGGCTCGAGTTTTGTCTCCGACACGCTACGCGAACGCAAAATCAAAAATTCAAAATGGATAAGATTTTTGATTTTGAATAACTTTTAAGAGATAAAATTAGCACCAGCATCATTGAAAATGATTACCCAATGCCCAATCTGCAATTCCCAGTCCCTTTTAGGTTGGGATTGAAACCCCGCCAATAACCGGACAGCAAACTATAGGATATGTTTATGAAACCAGGCTTAAAACGTATTGAAGCAACTCTACACGATTTAGGGACTCGCGCCACTGACTCTGCCGCTGAAGCAGGAGATTCAACTAAGCGGCCTTTCTCCTTTAGAATCAGCGTCACAGCTAACGAACCCACAAAAAGCACACAGACTGCATCGTCTGAGAATAATGAAGTAAAGACACAAGGACAAACAGTTAACCTTGGCGTCGATACTGAACAAAATTTATTCCGCCAGCATGATTCTGTGCAAACCTTTCAAGCAGAAGAAAATGGTAGCAAAACACCCAGCCTACCCAAGTTAAAAACTCCCAGTATCAGTAGCCATCGTCACGGAGCAAATCCGGGCTTGGCGATGAATCTACTGCAAGAAATTCAGGAAAGTGTCGCTGGTTGGCAAACAGAACTACAAAATATTTTGCAGCAAATTCAGGATATTTACTTAGAAGGCCCAATTGTTAATGGCTGGTTAGAATGCAATCTCCAGGAACCAGAACTAGGAGGGACTGCAACACTACGCCATGCAGAAATTGACCGCCTAATGAACTATGTAGAAGAAATTTGTGCTAATGGAGGGAAAGTATCCTATCAATCGTCTGCTACTAGCTATCGCCTCTGCGGTGTGGACGATTCTGGTAAAGTTTGGTCGCGCCCATGTCCAGCGGATCAGGTTCCCACCGTTAGTATAGCGATCGCTCGTTACCAAAAGTTACGTCAGTTGTTGGGACGTAAGCAAACTTTGGAAACCCGTTTAGCTCAACTTGCTCAAAGCCTTGTAGTTTTACATAGTCATATTCAACAAACGTGAAGTTTTGAAGATTTTTTCCGAAAAAACTCGGTTGGTGGGTAGATAAATTTTGGTTTAGATTAACTAAGACTAAATGTGCATTAGATTTAAGATTTTAATCAAAAATCGTTCGACTGAGCGAAGCCAAAGTCCCAAATCTGTCTTAGAAAGTTCCGATCTAAGGAAGCCTTAGCTCAGACTTTCCGCAAAATCCCCAATTAAATCTATGCCAGATATCCAAATCTCTGCCATTATCTGTACCCACAATCGAGATGCCTACTTAGGGGCTGCAATTGATAGTCTTTTAGCGCAGAATTTTGCTGCTAATTTTGAAGTTATAGTAGTTGATAATGGGTCTAGCGATCGCACCCGTGAAGTAGTAGAACAAAGGACTGAAAATCCTCGCCTAAAGTATGTCTTTGAACCCACCATCGGTTTATCTGTTGCCCGCAACACGGGTGCAAAAGTAGCTAGTGGTGATATTCTGGCTTATCTAGATGACGATGCAGTTGCCAGCAAGGGTTGGCTGCAAGTTTTATATTCTGCCTATTACAATAACTCTAAACTAGCGATCGCTGGTGGCAAAGTCACTCTCCTATGGCCTGAAGGAATCCAACAACCAAGGTGGCTATCTCCAGGACTAGCTGGAAATCTGGGTGCATACGACTTGGGTGAAAATATCATTTACATTGAGCAACCTGGCTCAACACCGAGAGGCTTAAATTACTCCATCCGTCGCAGTTTCTTGGAAGAAATTGGAGGTTTCGACCCTCATCTTGGTCGAGTGGGGAAAAATCTATTATCTAACGAAGAACTACAAATGACCGAATTTGCCTTACAACGTGGTTGGCAAGTCGCTTATCTTCCTGAAGCACTAGTCGCTCACAATGTTGCTCCAGAACGCCTGCAACGTTCTTGGTTTTTAAACCGAGGCTGGTGGCAAGGTATCAGCGAGTGCTATCGAGAACAACTCGCTGGCAGAGCTGGTATCGCTCAATTGCAGCGAGGCGGCGAACGATTTTTGCGCGGTTTGTATAAGGCATTGCAATATTTCTGGGACCCAGCAGAACGATTTGACAAACTTGTGTATGCTTACGGCCAAATTGGCTATTTAAATGCCGCTATTCAAGGTCTTTTATCCACATCAAATAAGAAGTCATCAATATCATAAATTATACTCATTATGTCATCTAAAATACCAGTTTCCGTATTAATCCCGGCGAAAAACGAACAAGTCAACTTGCCAGCTTGTCTGACTAGCCTTAGCAGAGCAGATGAAATATTTGTAGTCGATTCTCAAAGTAACGATAATAGTGTTGAAATTGCTAAAAGTTATGGCGCAAATGTCGTTCAATTTAAATTCAATGGACATTGGCCTAAAAAGAAAAATTGGTCTTTAGATAATCTACCTTTCCGCAACGAATGGGTACTAATTGTAGATTGCGATGAACGCATTACTCCTGAACTTTGGGAAGAAATTGAGCAAGTAATTCAACAGGATGAATATACTGGTTATTATCTCAATCGCCGGGTATTTTTCTTAGGTAAATGGATTCGCTATGGTGGGAAATATCCCGATTGGAATCTGCGTTTATTTAAGCATAAAAAAGGACGCTACGAAAACCTAAATACAGAAGATATTCCCAACACTGGTGACAACGAAGTTCACGAACATGTAATTTTGCAGGGGAAAGTTGGGTATCTAAAAAATGATATGCTCCACGAAGACTTCCGTGACCTTTATCATTGGTTAGAACGGCACAACCGCTATTCAAATTGGGAAGCCCGCGTTTATTATAATATTCTCACAGGTCAAGATGATAGCGGCACTATTGGTGCAAATTTATTTGGTGATGCAGTCCAACGCAAACGCTTTTTGAAAAAAGTATGGGTACACTTGCCATTTAAACCCTTCTTGCGGTTTGTGTTATTTTATATTATCCAACGCGGTTTTTTGGATGGCAAAGCAGGATATATATATGCACGTTTGCTGAGTCAGTATGAATATCAAATTGGGGTTAAACTTTACGAATTACGGAATTGTGGTGGTCATCTAAATACTGCAACTACATCAAAGCAAGGAGTTATTGAGCCGGGAAGCAGAGGAACAGAGGGAAAGCTATTGACCATTGACTCCTAACTCTGGCAGTTTTAGATTTTGAATTTTGGATTGAAGGAGAAATTTAAAATCTAAAATCTTAAAATCTAAAATCTTAAAATCTAAAATTGAATGACTAATGACAAACCTTTCGTAGATTTACGCAAATATGACCAATCTTGGTTCGATCGCGGGCGACCAGGTTGGTATATTTTATTATGGTGGTTTGTACAAGCGATCGCCTTTCCCCTGACTCCTCAACCGTTAAATATTATACGTTGTACTATACTACGATTATTTGGCGCTCGTATCGGTAAAGGCGTATTAATTCGACCAACTGCCCGCTTTACTTACCCTTGGAAAGTTACTATTGGCGACTACAGTTGGATCGGAGATAACGTAGTTTTATACAGTCTCGATGGAATTAACATCGGTGAGCACTGCGTAATTTCCCAAAAAAGTTACCTTTGTACTGGTAGTCATGATATCCAAGACCCTGCCTTTGGCTTGAAAACAGCAAGCATTACCATTGAAAATGGCGCATGGGTGGCGACAGATTGTTTCATTGGTCCGGGAGTACAAATTGGGGCTAATGCTGTGATTGGCGCTCGTAGTAGTGTTTTTACTAGTATGCCCTCTGGACAAGTTTGCTGGGGAAGTCCATGTCGTCCGAATAAAGCCCGGATAAAACTCGATCCCGCTACAACACCGTGATTTCATCGATAGATATTGTAGGGTAGCACAGCTAGCTGTGCTACCCTTAATTAATTTTTAATCTTCAAGTTTTTTGCTAGCTGATATTTTCTTTAAGCGCTTATAGGTAAATTGGCAAGCTAAAATTGCAAGTAGCGTAGGTGTGGCCCAACTGAGCTATCGCCTACTATTAAATCCTCAACTTGCAGAATTTTAACCTAGAGATTATGTCTTTTTGTAATTGCTGTTGAGATTTTATACAAACCCTACTTGACAGATGTAGGCATTTTCTGGAGATAGTTTACTTTTAATTAAATCTTTTTACTTTCAAATACACAATTCGTGCATATCTCAAAAATTTGGCAGAAGATGTGATAGCCCAAATCAGCCAGGAGATGGTGTTGTGATTAATGAGGTGAAAACAGCCAAACCAGAAGATTGCCTAGTTGCTGGACAGATAGCGGCATTGATGGGTAAGCGTAGCCTATCGTACCCTGCTCTTGCAAAGATACTAACGCCAATGGGACTTGCTACACGCACCGTCTTGCTGCAAAAGACATCGCTCAATTGGCCAGTTACCCCACTGAGTTTTTTAGCAATTACCCTCAAAGCTGGGAAATAACCGTGAGTATCCTCCTGTCTTTTCGTTTTATCATGATGATTCTTTAGCGATCGCAATTAGTCCAATTCTACAGTAATAGCCACTCATGTTCTTCAAAATATCAAACCTTTGAAAGGCGAACAAATTCGATAATTAAAAAAATCTAATTATAAATAAGTATGAATTCTCATCAAAAAAATATCATATTAATAGTCGATGATATTCGTAACAATTTAAAATTGTTGTGCGATTTTTTAGAAGATTCTGGTTTTCAAGTTTTACTAACTGAAGATGGAAAAAACGCAGTAAAAATCGCAGAACATACTTTACCTGATTTGATTCTATTGGGTGTAATATTGTCAGGAATCGACGGTTTTGAAACTTGCAGGCTTTTAAAAAGCAATCCAGTTACTCAAGATATTCCCGTAATATTTATCAGTGCGCTTACCGATAAGGTAGATACAGTCAAAGGTTTGAATCTTGGTGCAGTAGATTACATCACCAAACCTTTAGAAAATCAAGAGGTATTAGCTAGGGTGAATATCCATTTACGGCTACGAAACCTCACAAAAAAACTCACATGTCATTCAGCAGCATTAGGTGAATGGAACAATCGTTATCAGGCATTAATTCAGGCAAGTGGTCAGATTCTCTACGACTGGAATCTGGATACAAACGATATCAGATATGGGGGAAATGTAGAGCGAATATTAGGTTATTCTATGCCTGAAATTTTGGGAGGTTTAAACCGTTGGCTAGAATTAGTTCATCCTGAGGATAAAAACGCATTTAACGAAGAGATTGACCGCGTTTTATTAACAAAAGACCGATTTCACCTAGAATTTCGTGTATGTCGCAAAGATGGCACTTACATCACAGTTGAAGACAACGGGTATATCTTTTTAGACTCCACAGGCAAAGTTGCTCGGATGGCGGGCTTTGTGATTGATATTAGCGAACAGCAAGTTGCGCTGCGGGAACGAAAGCAGGCAGAACAGAAAATTCTTGAACAAGCTGCTTTACTTAATATCACCACAGACGCGATTATCGTTCAAGACTTGGGTAACCAAATTCAATTTTGGAATAAAGGAGCTGAACATCTCTACGGTTGGATAGCAGAAGAAGTTTTGGCTAAGAATGCTAATCAGCTTTTGTATCGCAAACAAAGCTTCTGCCAACTGAAAAACATTCAGAAAACTTTAGCTGAGAGTGGTTCTTGGCAAGGTGAGTTACATCAAGTCACAAAACAAGGCCAAGAAATGATAGTTGCTAGCCGTTGGACACTCGTAAATGATGAAGAAGGGCAAGCCAAATCTATCCTCATTGTCAACTCCGACATCACAGAGAAAAAACAACTCGAAGCCCAATTTCTTCGCACTCAACGGATGGAGAGTCCAGGGCAAACGCATCTAAATTACTCTTGATCACAACGAAGGTTAAAAACCAACGAAAAAATCAGGATTTCGCGCTTGATTATTTTTTAAGCCCCAAAGCGATCGCCTAAAATTTTCGCAATAAGCAAGAGTTAATGACATTAATTTTAGTTCTATTGAGAATAGACTTTGCTTGTTGACATGATGCGGCCGCCCTGATGGAGAGTCTTGGCACACTAGCAA
This sequence comes from Nostoc sp. CCY 9925, assembly GCF_963920935.1. NCBI lineage: Bacteria > Bacillati > Cyanobacteriota > Cyanophyceae > Nostocales > Nostocaceae > Nostoc > Nostoc sp. CCY 9925. The sequence continues at coordinate 129,662 of NZ_CAWUDO010000006.1, forward strand.
GTGGCATCGCCCATGACCTCAACAATGCACTGACACCCATCATGATGACAATGCAACTCCTTGAAGCAAAACTTCCTGACGAAAAAAGTCACCAATGGCTGGCAATTATGGAAACAAATGTTAAACGTGCGGCAGATTTAGTTAAACAAGTACTATGGTTTTCACGCGGCTCTGTAGGTAACTTTAAAACATTACAGGTACGGGATTTAATTTCAGAAATAGAAAATATTATCAAACAAACATTTTCCAAAGCTATTGAAATTCGTATCGATGTTCCTACACAAAACCTGTGGAATATCTTTGGTGATGCTACTCAGCTGCACCAAGTGTTGATGAACCTGTGTATTAATGCTCGTGACGCTATGCCTCATGGTGGGATCTTGAGGATTTCTGCAAAGAATTTCTGGGTTGATAGCCACTATGCTCGGATGAATATTGATGCTAAGGTCGGTTCATACATAATGATTACCGTCTCTGATACAGGTACAGGAATTAAAAGAGAAATAGTAGATAGAATTTTTGAACCATTTTTCACGACCAAACAAGTGGGTAAAGGCACAGGGCTTGGTCTTTCAACGGTACTTGGCATCATTAAAAGCCACAGCGGTTTTATAAATGTAGTTACTGAAGTTAGCAAAGGCACAGAATTTCAAGTTTGCTTACCTGTAACTCAAACAATCGAAACAGATAGTAAATTATCTGGAGAACGTGAATTACCTCCAGGGCATGGAGAATTGATTCTAGTTGTTGATGATGAAGATTCAATTAGAGAAATTACTAAAACTTGGTTGGAACAAAATGGCTACAAAGTTATAGTCGCTAATGATGGTATTGATGCGATCGCACTTTATACAAAACATCAACAAGAAATTAGTGTACTGCTGATTGATATGATGATGCCATGTATGGATGGGCCAACAACTGTCAATGTCTTGAAAAAAATAAATCCAGATATCAAAATTATTGGTCTAAGTGGTCTAGCTTCAAACCATGAAATGATTAAAACTCTTGGTAACAGCGTCAAAACCTTTTTATCCAAGCCCTACACTTCATGTGACTTGTTAAGAAATTTACAAATGGTGCTTCATACAAAATAGATTAGTCATTAGTCATTTATGATTGGGCATCGATTATTAATTATTCCCATTATCTCGCCATTTTCCCATCTCCCAATCCCCAATCCCCAATCCCCATGCCCAATGAGTGGTAATATGTTCTCATGGCTGCTCTAATCCTTGCTATTGATGAACAAATTATTGGATGAAACGCTGTCAATTAAAGTTGCTCAACGCATAAACAGCAGAGCTAATACCCCGTTTGAAAATGCTTACAAAGCAGCATTGTCCACTGAGGGAGCAAAATATGTTCAAGGATTTTTAACTTTTGCTGGAAAGCCATACAGACCAATTGAACACAGTTGGATTGAACTAGGCGATACTTCCAGTAATGACTCCCTTATCCGCATTGTCGATCCCACATTACCGCACCTGAAAAAAAATCCTCAAGAACTCTGGTATTTTGCTGCACAAAAGCTGACAGTAAAAAAACTGAAAGCGATAATTGAAGAATCAAAAGAAGATTATCCAGAAGACAATCCGTTACCTATCTATGGTGACCCACCTTATGAATATTACGGTGATGTGATGTTAGGTGGTCAAGACTATTTAGCAGCATATCAAGCAGCGGAAGCTAAATGTAAAGAAATCAACGAACTTAACCCTGAGAGAAACTGATACCATTTTGAATTTTCGACTTTCCTGCGGAACGCTACGCTCAGTCGAACGATTTTAGATTTTGGATTATTGTTTCAAGGGTAGCCGCTGCTCTACGCCAGTTGCTTCCCTAACTTTGGGCTTCCAACGCAAGACGCCAACTAAGCAACCCACTGGCTCCACTTTACGCGCTCACCCCAGACTTCATGCATTGCTCAATTCTGAATTCAGAATTATCTTTTAATACGATTTCCCATCACTACCAAAATATTCCCGATACGCACAAATTTTGTCTCCACGCACATCCAAGGAAATTGCTACTCGTCTTTTGTAAGGCTGTCCTAAAAAAAGTCCCTCATCTGTAAATTCAAAGATAACTGTCGTTTCATTGCTGGTAACGCGGTCTAAACTAGTCACCTTCAAGGTAGTACCGAAGCATTCAGAAACAAACTCGAAAAGTTCTCTAGCTGGTTGTTTTCCCACATTCAAACCGTGGAATTTTCCCATAGGAAACCAAAGGGTAAAATCTTCTGTAAACATGTCTAACAATGGTTCCCACTTCCCTGTTGCCATACCATGCGTCAGATTTTCAAATGCTTGCTGAGCAACTTTTAAAGTATTTTCTGAATTTTGTGTCATTGTTGTAGCTTCCCCTTGATATCTTTTATACATTTTTGGTTTTTAGATTTTCAAATTACTAGCAGTAATTACTTTAAATAGCTACATATATTGCATAATTTATACATAATTTCATGAATTGCAAACCGAGTTATGCTATTGAGACTTGGTGACGATCGCATTAATAAATAGTAATACTATTAATCGAAATTATACACACCTAAGGTAGGACAGCTATGTTACCCTACGAATATCTATTGGTTAATTATTTTTCTATGTACTTTACCTATCTGCAAACCGCTATATACTAATCTGGTTTATTTTTTAACTCCTACAGCGTGGTGCGCGTTCGCGTTGGCAAAGCCTCTCGTAGAGAAGCGTCTGGCAGAGAAGCGCAGGGCAAGCGCGATAGGTAGGGAGTAGGGAATCGGCGTTATCGAGGAATAGGTCGTTTTTTCACGCAATCAAATAGGAGTCCTATATATTTAATTTAAATAATTCTAATTTTGAGATTTTATTTTAAATTACAACTCAAGGCTAATTTATTAAGCAAGTTTAATAATTATCCTGTAATTACTAAATTAGTAAAAACTGGAAACAGATATGGTTAAAGGACATCAAGACAATCAAAGCTCAAATTTCCTCCATAATAATGTTCATCTCTCACATGCAGACACCGATATTCAAATGAACAAGAAGATCTTTGCAGGGCGCAAACATGTAGAAACTGAAGAGTCACTCAACTCAGTTGTCAACTTTCCACAAGTGCCTTTTGACGTAAAAAACTTTATTATCGGTCAAGACGCTACTGCCCAAGTTCTATCTGTCAACGAAAGTACAGGTGAATCTACACAGCGAGTAGTCCTGAAAAAGGGTTGGAGCGCACCTGTTGGTCACTTTACTACCAATGTGGAAATTTTTGTTTTAACAGGTGCACTTCGGCAGGGTGGGTTTATACTACGCAATCTCAGTTACTCTTTCATCCCCGCAGGTATACCTACTGGCCCTTGGAAAACAGAAGAAGACACTATTCTCTTGTGGATGCCAGATGCTACGCCCACTTACATCACAGAAGACTACGCAGATCTTCCCCAAATCCCGGAAACTTCTGTATATCATGCAAATATGCAGACCCATGAACGGATGACTGAGTATGTTCCATTGCAAGAACTCCACGCAATGAAATGGGAGAGTACAACCTTTTTGCCTCCAGGTTCAGTGCGTAAAAGTCTCTACACCAATAAAAAAACTGGACGCGCCACGTGGATTCTCGGTTTAGTACCTATGTGGATTGAAGGCAATTTCTATGCTGGTCATCCTACTACTGAGGAGGCATATGTCATTTCTGGGGATGTGCTTGGACATTGGTCTATGAGCGACGATCCTTTTAATAGACGTTATACAGCAATGTGCAAAGATGGCTATTACTGGCGACCTGCCCACATTCCACATGGGCCCTTTTGGACAGAAAGTGGGGCACTACTTTTGTTTCGCACTAATGACCGCCTAGATTGTTATTGGATACTGCATAACCCAGATATTACTCAGCAAGATGAGATACGTCTGAAAGCCGCAACCAATAAGGACAAATAAAGTTTCACTAGAGCGAAAACTTTTTTCAAAGGGCGATCGCACTTCTCAAAGCACGGCCAGCAAAGCAAATAACTTTATCCACAAAGATTTTACAATGACAGACGCCTTAGGATGGCGAAAAAAATTCGGAGTGCTTGCGCCCAGCACGAACACCATCGTCGAACCAGATTTTCACGCGATGGCCGTATCAGGCGTTACCTCTCACATGTCCCGGATTCATATTCGAGACCAGGACTTGAGTAGCGATGAAAAAATGGTGCGGATTATCGAGCAAATCGACAACGAAATTCTTTTCGCAGTCGATCGCGTGATGACTGCGGGTATTGACTACCTAATTATGGGAGTGAGTGCTGAGACATTTTGGGAAGGAATTGAGGGGAATAAAGCTTTAGTCAAACGCCTTGAGGACTATACTGGACTGCAAGTGGCTACCAGCAGTTCGGCATGTCAGGCAGCTATGGAAGCGTTCAAACTAAACAAGATTGCAGTCATCACCCCTTATCAGGCTGTGGCTGACGAAAAGTTACGCCGCTTCTTGAGTGAAGTCCAAGTAGAGGTCGTGCGGCTGAAAGGACTGCGTTGCCCCACTGCAAGAGCGATCGCCGAAGTCTCTGAAGATACTCTTCGCAGCTATCTTCAGGAACTCGATGGTGATGATATAGATGGTATTCTACAAATGGGTACTAATTTGAGTATGCTCCGGCTCGCCGACGAAGCAGAGCGATGGCTCAAAAAGCCAGTCATTGCCATCAATGCAGCAACGTGGTGGTATGCCTTACGACATAACAATATTGGCGATCGAATCTATGGGTGTGGCAGACTGTTGAGAGAATTTTGAAAACGGCGAATGACCAAATAATTATTAATTCATAATTGATAATTGATAATTAAAGAATGGGTACAAGCCCCCACTGAATTTTTAATTATTAATTATGAATTAGTTTGACCAAGGTGTGGACTTACAAATGTTGTTGAAATCAATGAAAATTTCTGTCAGAATTACCAACTACCAATTTTTAAAGCTCGTTGTTTGTAACGGACTATGTACAGTACAACAATTAGCAATATAAACGCTTTGACTGTAGATGGCTCCACTACCTTCTTCACTTCCGTCGGGGTTTGAGGAGTAACACTACATGGAATTTCAATAATTTGTGTATGATCGGGACCGTTATTATTCGGAGTTAGATCGCATTCTCCTTTGTTGGTGAGAGACAAAGGTGGATTTGGCGAAGGAGAAGAAATGGATGGCTGGCTTGAAGAGCCTGAAGAACTGTCACCATTCAGTAATAAAAGCAGAATTAAACCAAGACCGCCAGCTCCAATTATTGGCCAGAGTGGGAAGGAATCAGAACTGTCTTGCACCAAGACATCTCCCGGAGAACCGGGGAAAGTATCGAGGCTTATTGTTTCTCCATCCAATCCTACTGGATTGTCACCCAGTAAAATATCTCCTGGCATATCTTCTCCCAAGAGTTGATTCAATTCTTCTGGAATTGCATTATTGGGGCGTCCGAATTCCCCACCATCTTCAGAGTATGGAAAGGATAGTACTTCAAAAATCCTCTTTTCCAATTGGTTCTGATCTCCAGAATTCAGTGCATCTAAGCCTCTGGAGATTTTATCTAAATAAAAATTCGTCATTTCTGGCGATAGACCTAGAGACTGAATCTGCTCTCTAATGTTGGAAATTTTTGAGGCCTCTTCAAACAGTAGCCGTCCATATGACAATTTTAAGTTTAGTAATCCACTACGGAGGCTAAGCGAGTTATTAGCTTCTGAGTAAGGTGCCCAGTAAAACTGCTTGGTTACAAGTCCCAGTCCTTCTACTGGGTTACGACCAAAAGGTTGTCCCAGGACGTATTGAGATCCATCCATGATTGTGGAGGATTCTTTTCTCCAAAATGAGGCGAAAGGCACTGTAGAGAGATTCGGATTGTTACCGTAAAAGCTAGCGAAATTCTGGAAATTTTTCTCCCCACCAGCAGCTCGTATCAATAGATTTTGATAGCTAGTCCCACCATTTAGTTCAAGTAATCGCTGGATTACTGTTCCAGTTTTGTTGCAGGTCAAACCGAATCCCACATTACATCCAGGGATTACTCGCATCTGACTGAGATTTTGGTTATTGATTTGGTACTGGAGATACTCATACTCCAGCCCTCGTTGGATACCATAGCGACCAATATTTAACTGTGCAAAAGCAGACTGACACGTAGTGAGTACTACTGCAACAGATGAAAATGCGATAGTCGCCCAGCGAACTGCCTTCGGCATAGCAATTCTTTGAACAGTTGATTTAGGCAAGATATACCTCCACTAAATAAGGATTGGGCATTGGGCATGGGGCATGGAAAAGAGGCAGAGGGGGAGGGGGTAGGGGGCAGGGGGCAGGGGAGGTGTGGGAGGATGGGGAAGAAATCTTTCTCCCCACACTCCCCACTCCCTATCTCCCGACTTCCCACTTCAACTCTTAGGTAAATAAATATTGATGGTGATTCCTGTACCTTTAAGATTTCCTGATGAGAGTGTGTGATATATGACCAATGCTCGGTTTGGTTGGTCAAAAAGAAATGCGCGGCGTGTGGGTTTGATCTTCCCTTCCTTGACTAGGGAAACGAAGGCTTCTAAATATCTTCGTATACCTTGACGGTTCTCTTGATTAGTATTCATATGACGCTCAATTAGCATCATAAAAAAGTCCAAGCTACGATTTTCTTGACCCTCTATCAGACTTCCCTCATCTAAAAAAGAACTTGCTATGAGTCTGTTATCAACTTGTTTAACTTTAAAAAGAGTAAAGTAACGCCCCTCTTTTTTAGGATCGTTGGCATAACAAACCCACGAACCTTCTTGATTTTGTGTAAAACCCTGGTCAGCAAGGTAAGAAAGGAAAGAATTGCTTGCTTTGGTTTGTGGTGGAGGTAATAAATCTTCAATCGGATCTAAAGAGCAAATCCTTTGGGTTGTCATCTGTTGAGGAACAGCAGGAGTCTCTTGGGTATAGACGTCGATAGGCTTGTCATCAGACAATGCAATGTTAGACATCGCAGCCAACCCAGACACTTGGAAAAAAAATACTCCAAATAAACGAACAATGATATTCATGTTTGTCCTATTACTTTTGCTTACATTGTCAATAATCAAGTTATTACTAAATCAGGATTGATCTAGTAGTCTGAAATTATTTGCTAAATTCCAGTGTTTTCCTCATTTGGTCAACATTAGACTAGATTTTCAGGGAAAAAATAGGGCTATTTGATATAGGTAAATCAGCAAGACTAGACATAAGTATTATCTAGATAAAAGGCAGAAGTTAAAACTTTTATTGACAATGGAAATCTGGCTTTTCGATATTTTTATATATACGAAAAACGACTGACATTCTGTCATTTTTTTATATTTAAATTGAATTTCTCACTATATCTCAGAAGGTTTCATAATGTACCTTTCTGTCTATAATGATTACTAAAAAGTGGCTTTGTTAGCTATTCAATAGCTTCTATAGCCAGAATTATAGAAACTCTGTGCTTTGTACAGTAAGCTTTTTACTGATTCTGGTGATAGATTAAATAATGTTTTGGTTCTTTGGAGGTAGCACACCTAACTAGCTGTTTCAGCATGTTTTCTATTTGATGTATAAAATAATATCTCTTGACAGTAAAATAATATTACCATGAGCTTGAGACATGCAACTCTTTTGTGGACAGTTGTCAAAGTTGTACACGCTAAACTATAACTACCTCTTGATTAAATTTTATGGCAAATACCTGAGAGTAAAAGTCAATTGACTTATACACGCCTAGTATTTTAAAATCTAATACTATTATTCTTTGTGCTAGTAGCTAAATGTTTAAAATATAACAAATACTGAAATTATATACGGATAATTCATGTATTATGATTATTAGATAAGCTTGATTGTCTGAATTTTGGGCTACAGGCGATCGCGTAAAGGAAAGTTAAATTAGATTACAAATATGTAACTATGATTTAACAAAGTGTTGTCATAGACCTTATAAGCCTGAATCTTTTTATTCACCAATAATTCTAGGATTGTTACATATTGTTATAAGTAACCAGTATGTAGTTAAATTTGCTCTGTAGATAGAGGAATATCCTAAGTAAAGTGAGTACAATTTTCTTATGGCGATCGCTATTCTTGACTAAAATCAAAATGTAAACTTGGTATTTTTACAAGTTTTGGCTGTATGAATGCGGAATTTTTTTACAGAATTCCTTTGATGCCGTTAGGGTTACTCTGGCTGGCTTATGCTTTTCTGGGGTGGTATCTTGCTGCTAATCATATTATTTGGTTAGTAGGAGCTTTTGTAGTTGCTGTGGTTATAGCTGTAACACGCAAGAGTATTTCTTGGTTAGAGCGTTTAGTTGAATTTGGCTCTAAAGTCTTAGTTGTCATCTTATTTTTAAGCATATCAATTACTTTAGTTGCAACTTGGTCGTTATTATTTAGTCTATTTCTCATACCATTAGCAACTACGCTTTTAGCTGACTTGGAAATGCGTTTTGCTGGTTTTAATAAAGAAGATTCGTTTTGGATATTAACAATCCTAGCCATATTTGGTTTGGTAGTAGGTGAATTAATAGATATTCTATTTTTTCCGAGTAGTAGATATTGAAGAATAATTTAGAAATTCAGAGTTTCAGACTTGGTAAACCACGCCTATAAGATGGGTAAGTAGAACTGGATTTTGACTGATATTAAATTGAGAAAACTGTCTTTTTATTTTTAACTATTTCCCAAAATTAGCTGATTTAATTTGGTCTTTGAGAGGCTTAGCCATAAACACCAACGGCGGGGGTAGCCAGCGCTCTAACTTAGTAACTTCAATTAGCTGTAAACTTTATCTGATTTTATCGTTGTTTAGTGGGAGGATTTGGGGATGGAGTCAAATTTGGGGTTGTTGGTTGCTTGGCTGCGTTTAATTCCTCTTGCAACATTTTCTGATAAATCTTAGGCAAAGAATTACTAATAGAGTTAGTTTCTATGCCATATCCCAAACTTGTCCAAGTGGGAGAAAGTCGCCGCAACACTTCATTTAATTTTCCCTGACGCAAGAGTTGAGAAATATCAGTTCCCCAAACTTTTGAATCATTCAGCCAACGATAAACTACTATGTCTTGATATTCTGCTTCAAAACTATAATTAACCCAAAACATCAAGCGCATTGGGTTCGGGTGGTAGCGAGGGGCTATATTATACCAGGTAGTGTTGATGATTTGATATCTACCAGCAGCAGTAGAACAATTACCTGTGTTGGGGCCTGTGATAATTGTGACGCATATCTCAGGATGTCGTTTCAGTTCGCTGACTTGTTGTCCACCATACAACAGAGAATAGGGACGGTTACCATTTGCCTCACTTGCCGAGATGGTTCGCATCAAAGCACGGATATAAGGGTCGCCCTCTTTCATTACCAAAGGTGGCTGTCTAACTTCAAAGACCGGATCGGAAGGCGATCGCAATTCTCCTTGAATATACCACTGCAACAAACACACAAAGCCCAAAAGCGCGGCTATTGGCCCAATCAGTTTTTCAACACCTTTGAATTCAAAGCCTTTCAGAATTTGACTCCTTGAAATTTACTTTTTTCGCTAACGAAAATTATCGACGAACTCATTGTGACAAAATTCGCGTTTGTTGTCAGTTATCATTCGTGGTTCGCTGATTTTTTTTGACTAGAGGGAGTGGGGAGTGCGGCGCACCTAAACATTTTTTACTGAAATCTCTCTGGAATTGAAATACTGACTAAATTGGAGAAATCCTGCCTTCTTATGTCGAAAAGTGTATCTCAAGAAAGATATTGTGAGATTTACTCTTGTGTTTAAATTAGCACGCAGTTGTATGTACTTAAGAAGTAGTTGCTATACAAGGGAAACAGATGTCCGAAACTACATCAAATTCAGAAATGCTATATCGAGTTCTTGGTAGTACAAAAGAGCAAGTTTCTGCCATCGGACTTGGTGGTTGGCATATTGGTTTGAAGCACGTTGATGAGCAACTGGCGATCCGCATTGTTCGCACGGCAATCGATCGCGGCATTACTTTTATGGATAATAGTTGGGATTACAATGGTGGAGTTAGCGAAATTCGTATGGGGAAAGCACTGCGCGATCGCTACCGTGAGAAAGTGTTCCTAATGACGAAAATTGATGGTCGTTCCAAGAAAGCAGCAGCAAAACAGCTAGACGAATCACTTCAACGTTTGCAAGTTGATTGCATCGATCTCGTTCAGCACCACGAAATTATTCGCTACGAAGATCCGCATCGAGTTTTTGACCCAGAAGGGGCGAATGCTGCTTTTATTGAAGCACGAGAAGCTGGTAAGCTGCGATACATTGGTTTCACTGGACACAAAGACCCACACGTGCATTTGCATATGCTGGAAGTTGCAGCCAGTCACAATTTTAAATTTGATACAGTGCAGATGCCGCTCAATGTAATGGATGCACATTACCGAAGCTTTGAGAAACTGGTTTTGCCAGAACTAGTCAAACAAAACATCGGCGTTCTTGGCATGAAAAGCCTAGCAAACGGTATAATTTTACGGTCAAATACTGTAGAGCCAATTGAGTGTTTACACTATGCCCTGAATCTGCCGACATCGGTTGTCATTACCGGAATTGACAGTATGGAGATTCTCGAACAAGCTTTGACAGCGGTACGAACATTCCAGCCGATGAATGAACAGCAAGTGCGATCGCTCTTAGCAAAAACGGCAAAAGCATCATCAAGTGGGGAGTTTGAGCCATTCAAAACTTCATCAATTTTTGACAGCACTGCCCAAAATCCAGATTGGCTAGGAGACGAGCCACAACGCATTCAGGAATTGATGCCAGGTTAATTCAGAATTATGAATTAAAAATGGGTATGAAATCAATTTCCAATAGCCGCAAAGTAGGAAGCAAGCTACATAATTCGTAATTTAATTATGGCGTATGAAACTGTTGCCTATTGCCTATTGCCTGTTGCCTTTTACATGTCATTGCTAGAAGGATTCAAAGCATAATCAGCTGCTGCTTGGGTGCGGCGGCGGCTCATTTTTTGTTCATGAGCATCATAGGCAATACAGATCCAAATTAAAGCCATGAATAAGATGGTTTTGTTAAAGCTTTCTGCTCCATTAGGAAATAGGCTGCCAGCAGGTACAATGCCAAATGCTAAAGTAATGCTAAACGCTATCAGTATTAGTAATAAACCCGTCCAACGTACCCAATAATTGAGAGCAAACAAAGCACCCAGCAGAATTTCTGCTAAAGGTAACAACCAGGCATAGGGAATGGCGATTAACCAAGGTAGTGGCCCCAGCCCTTCCCATCCCGGTGGGATTCCAGGGCCAATTATTTGGAGTTTTTGAATGAGAACAGTTTGGTAGAAACCGTTAGGAACACTAAAGTTGAGATAGTTAGTAATACCAGAAAGAAAAAAGAAAACACCCATTATTACGCGACTGACAACAACAGCCGTCCGCAGGTTGAGTAAGTATTTCATAAGTGGACTCCTAGAAATGAGATTGAGTTTGGATATTTTGTAGAGAAAATAATCTGGAAACTGCTGAGAAAATTCATATGAGGGAGCAACACATCCTTGGGTGAAGACGCGATTCATCGCGGCTCTACAAAATGGTCTATTTGTCGCATTATTTTTTTAAATTCGGATTAATTCCCCATATTCTTTATTTATTGATGCTATTTGTGAATGCAACTTAGTCTGACTTCTCTTGGCGTTCCCATATCCTTCAACGAGAAGGAGGTGCAAGCCGATCTAGTAAAGTGGGTACACCTGTCCAACCGAAATTTTGTTGAAATTGCATCGGCAAAGCAGCCCGCCAGATGAGGGGAGTTGCCAAAATTAGTCCAGCGGCGACGGTTGCAACGCCATATAGCAAAGGAGTCTGTCCTAACTGCATGTGAGAAAAAGGGCGATCGCGCCTGAATAATTCGTCAGTTAGCCATTCGGTTGTGGCTTTGCGATTATGTCCAAAGTTTGGTAGCAGTTGTAAATATGTTGCTTCCCGAATCAGATGACCGGGCTGCCCTTTAATCTGAACTTTATTAAATAAGTTAGCAACACCTTCGTTAAGTCCCAGTTTCATCAAAGTACCGCGCATTTGGATTTGCACAGGTATGGCGGGTTTACCTTCCCCAAGCCGCTTGAGGTTTTGAGCGATCGCTTTTCCTTGTTGATAAGCAACTTGGGCTGTGGTTGGTTGGGGATTATCGTTATCTGTGGCACAGTCTCCAGCCGCAAAGATTTCCGGAAAATCAGGTAGTTGCAATGTTGGCGTTACCACTAGCCGCCCGCGATTGTTTGGAACTGATAACTCTATCAACAAAGGATTGGGTGCAGTTCCAGCAGTCCAAGCGATCGTCCCAGCAGGTAAAATTTGGGTTTGCTCATGTTGGCGGTACTCTACACCATCTGCATAAATTTTGGTGACAGCTGCATCAAATAAGAAATCTACAGGAACCACCCGACGCTTAAGCGCCCGTTGCACTGTACACCGCAAATGACTATTCACGTCTCCTTTAAGGATTTCTCGGCTGCGGTTAACTAGCACCACCCGAATTTCATCGGCATCACCGCCCAACTCGTCGTACCAAATGGGTAGTAAATCTGCTAATGTACAAGCCAGTTCAATGCCAGCCGGCCCTGCCCCAATGATGGCAACAGTCAGCAGTAGCCGACGACGTTCTGAATCTTGAGTTTGGATTGCCTGATGCAGTCTGTGTCGCAAGTTTTTTCGCAAAGCGATCGCCTCTTCGCCAGAGGTAAATGGCATGGCATACTCCGCTGCACCGGGAGTATGGAAGTAGGTTGTTTTACTACCCAGCGCTAATACTAAGTTGCTGTAGTCAAAAAGCTTACCAGAGGCGAGGATGACTCTGCGTTGATGTGGGTGAATCAATTTCACTGTGTCCTGCACAAAAGTGACACTACTATCAGCTAAAAGCTCTTTGTAGCGCGGATAAACTTGTGTGCTATGTAATTCGCCGCTCAATAATTCATATAATAAAGGTTTGAAACTAAAGCGATCGCGTTGGTCAATTAAAATAATAGGATGCGAGTAATTTTGATGGCTTAAGTGGAGAGCTGTAAACAGTCCAGCAAAGCCACCACCCAGGATGACTGTGGGATCAGATGCTTGCTGCATAGGTGTAACAATTACTGTGAGTGAACTGCTCTTAGTATGGCGACACCTAGCAACTCTTAAGTGATGAAAAAATAAAGCTTGACTGAAAAATTCCAGGGAATTTACAACATAGTTTTCACTATTTTCTCAGCAATAATTCAGATTATCGAATTGGGATCAGAGAAAAGAAATTTTCATTGTTCCTTTTTGTTTATCCCTTTTCCCTTTTCCCTTACCCTGATTGTTAGGCGTAACGGCGCGGTGTATAAACCCAAATGCCACCATCCCCACGCTTGATAATTCGGGTTTTTGTGGAACCGACGATAATAATTGTCCGCATGTCGGCGGTAGCTGGTGCTAATTCCTCAAGTGTTATCACCTTTACAGTCTGTCCTCGCCTGCCCAGATTCCGCCCTAAGACCACTGGTGTATCCGGTGTTCGATGTTGCAACAAAATATTTCTAGCTTCTGCCAGTTGCCAAGTACGGTCTTTGGAAACAGGGTTGTAGAAAGCAATTACAAAATCAGCCTCAGCAGCAGCGGCAATTCGTTGGGCGATGGCCGACCAAGGCTTTAAGATGTCAGAAAGGGAAATTGCACAGAAGTCATGCCCCAGAGGCGCACCAATGGCTGCGGCTGCTGCCTGCATCGCTGAGATGCCTGGTGCCACATGAATATCAATAGTCTCCCATTCCGGTTTAGCATAGCGATCGCATACTTCAAAAACCGCTGTTGCCATTGCATAGATACCAGGGTCGCCAGAAGAAACAACGGCGACATATCGCCCAGATGCGGCTAAATCAAGTGCCATCTGTGCCCGTCCTTCTTCTTGGCGGTTGTCGGACTCATGCCGTTGCTTGCCATCTCCGAGGGAACCAATTAAATCTAAGTAGGTTTTGTAGCCTACCAAATCAGTTGCCGACTTGAGTATTTGCTTCACTTCTGGAGACATCCACTCTTGACTACCAGGCCCCGTGCCAATAATCGCTAACCGCCCGCGTGTCTGACCGATGGTGTTAGGGTCAATTGGGTCTTGGGCAATGGCGATCGCAATGTGAGGGGAAGTAGATATAGGAGATGTACCTGTGGCGGCGATCGCTGCGGCTTGGGCGGGGCTATAACCTTGGGAAAGCCAACTTTCTAGCTGATTTGAGGTGAAAAAGCGAGCAGGCACTCTCAAGGCGCTAGCTATGGCGTGGATGGCGGGATTGGCTGCGGTGGTGATGGGTGCAAATATGCCTGCGACTGATGCTCTTTCGAGTCCGGCATCAGCTAATAGTTGCTGTACTAAAGCTACTGCTTGGTCTGTATAATTACTGATATCATCAATTGCGATCGCTATAGTTGCAGGGTGGTAGACAAGGCAGTTGGGCGCAGGAGTCAGCAAACGCTCTGTAACCTGGATGGTCAAATCTGCATTTGCATCTATGGGCAGTTTGCTATCGCTCAACCAGGGTGCTACGCCTTCTAGCTTGACTTGCGCCCCGGCAAGCAAATCTGAGATAAATTTTTTGGCATCGTCTGGGTTCGCTAAATGGTATCCGGGGGGAGGAGATAACAGCGCTGTGCCCAAACGTAAATCCCCCGTAGTAGTAATTGCAGGTTTGACATCAAGGGCTTGAGCAATGCGGCGTGCCAAATCATTTACCCCAGCAAGTCCGCCCAACAAGGGGACAACAGCGCTACCATCTTCAGCCACAGCTAGCACTGGTGGTTCCTGTTGTTTGTCAGAGAGCATCGGAGCTAGCGTCCTAATCAAAATCCCAGCAGCACAAATGCCAATCAGCGGCGTTCCCTGAGCAAATAACTCGCGCACTGTCTCGCCAAAATTCCTGAAGCTGACATCTACCCCAGACGTGCGACCCTCTAAACCGTATAATGTCGTTCCTGGTAGGACACTGATTATTTTGCGTGCTACTGCCACGCTATTTTGACCTAATACTACAATCGCGGGTGCAACGTTCATCGTGGTGGTTTTTGATTGTCAACATCAGTGGGGAGGGGAGAAATGGGCAGGGAGCAGGGAGCAGGGGGAAAAAGGGTTTGAGGCTTATTTACTTTTCTTCACACAGTTCGGTTTTATTCTGCCCACTTACTTAATCTTTCCCCTTGTCCCCAATTCCTCTTGTCCCCTTGTTCTTTTCCCATGCTCAATACCCAATATCAATTAGCTTTACGCTCTTTGAGTACTTGATCTAGCAAGTTTCTTGCAGGTTGCGCTTTAGCCAACGCTGCTTGATGATCACTGTAAGCACGAACAAGCCGAAAAAGACTGCTCACACCTGTCTTAAGTTGCTCAAGTTCTTCACCACCGATCAATTCTCCATCCAGCATCCGCCCAATCAATGGTTTGATGTCGCCCACTTCTTGGCGGACTTTTTGGAGCTTTTCTACAGAACTCAGTAAGGTTTTTAAGGAGTTTAAGATATTATCAATATCTTGTCCATCCTCCACAGATTCAAGTTCTTCTTCAATTGTTTCTGTATCTTTGTCTGAAATTGTAGACAATTCCTGTGCAGAAGTTTCATTTTTAACCCCGTTTGACCGTGCCATTAACGTTTCCTCAAGGAATTTTTCTTAGTGTATCGCTTATTCCAAGTTTCTCAAGACAATATTATTAATTTTAGATTTTAAATTTTGCAAAAAGCTTTGAGCGGAGGAAACTTCCCCTCAAAGCTTTTCAAGACGGATTTTGGGTTGAAAATTCTAAATTTAAAAAGGTCTGAGAGCAAGGAAATTTATTTGTGTAAAGAATCTAAAATTCTTTATTCAAGCCCCTGCCTAGAGTAGGCCTGTTTCATTTCATTTCAAACAGGATTTGTCAAGATGGTTAGCGAGAAAATTGTCAGTAGGGGTGACGATGAGATGAACATTTCTACTATCCCTTTGAGAAAGCATTTCATAAAGGCGGTATTTTCTGCCATTGTGTGCGAATATTTAGTGCCTTCTCGCAAGCGAACATCTAAATGACTGCTTATCGTGAATACCTCATTGCTGAAAAATATTGTTATTTTTGGGCAAAAGTCCCATTTAGCCAATCGTGAGGCTGGAGAAAGATTTCGCTCAGCCGTGCTTCGGGTGTGCCTGGTTCTGGCTCGTAGCAATATTCCCAGCGTGCTAAAGGTGGTAGAGACATCAAAATAGATTCCGCCCGTCCCTGGGTTTGCAGACCGAAAACTGTTCCCCTGTCATACACGAGATTAAACTCTGCGTAACGACCCCGACGGTACAGTTGAAACTGGCGCTGGCGATCGCCATACTCGGTGTGCTGTCGTCGTTCTACAATAGGCACGTAAGCAGGTAAAAATGCTAGACCGCATTGATGTACAAAGCTGAAAATATCTTCCCAGCTACGAGATACTTGCCCTACTTGTTGACTGTAGACTGCTGCTGGACTATCTGTGTCACCACCAACATAAAGTTGTCCACTTGCGTCTTGATAGTCAAAAAATATGCCGCCGAGGCCTCGTTGTTCCTGGCGATGCTGTAAGTAAAAATATTCATCACACCAGTGTTTGAAGACTGGATAATATTCTGGATGAGAGGCATCACAAGCACGTTTTAGGGAGGAATGAAAGTGAATCGCATCTTCTACAAAGGGGTAGTATGGCGTTAAATCAGCCCCTCCACCAAACCACCAAACGGGGCCAGCTTCAAAGTAACGATAGTTCAGGTGTACGGTTGGCACGTAGGGATTGCGAGGATGCAACACTAACGAAGTACCCGTGGCAAAAAAATCATGTCCGGCTGCTTCTTTTCGTTGGCTGAGAATCGCAGGAGGCAAAGTATCACCCCAAACTTCTGAAAAGTTAACACCGCCTTGTTCAAACACCCGCCCTTCGCGAATCACACGGGTACGTCCTTCACCTCCTTCTGGTCGTTCCCAATGGTCTTCCCGAAAGCAGGCTTTTCCGTCAAGTTGCTCCAGCACAGTACAAATTTGATCCTGTAAGCTCTGCATAAATTGTTTTACGCGCTGGCGTGAATCCGCAGGAAGTGTATTGTCAGAAGGTGTGAGTAATTGTGTTTGATTCCCCGAATGACGACTCATGCTGGATACCTTTTAATCTCTAAGAGTAATTACATTTAATTACTATATAGTTATCAAATGTTAAAAAATAAAAGTGTTTCAAAACTTAATAAACTATTTGTTTGGACTTTTCCTTGCAATACAACAGTTTTAAGTACTAAATTTTAACTTTGCTGAAGAAATATAGAAATTTCAATCATGGGTCTAGTCAAAAAACTCCAATTATCATAACTTTATAGTTATACAAAGCAATAGTTTATCAACAGCCCAATCATGGTTAATACCCTACCTGAGTCTGCCCCCAAGCAACCAAAAGCTGGAATCAAACAGCCAAGCCAAGAAACTATACTTACTCCCCGGTTTTACACCACAGACTTTGAAACTGCGGCCAGCCTGGATTTGTCTGCTCAGGAAGCTGAGTTAACAGCGATGCTCGAAGAAATGCGAGCAGACTACAACCGTCACCATTTCGTTCGGGATGAGGTGTTTGAGCAATCATGGGAACATATTGGTGGAGAATCACGCCGCGCCTTTATTGAATATCTAGAACGTTCGTGTATTTCAGAGTTTTCTGGGTTTTTGCTGTTTAAAGAACTATCTCGAAGACTCAAAGGCCGCAATCCTCTTCTGGCGGAAATATTTCAGTTGATGGCGCGTGATGAAGCCCGCCACGCTGGATTTCTCAACAAAGCAATGGGAGACTTCAAAGTTTCTCTCGACTTAGGGACTGTGACGAAAACTCGCACTTATACGTTTTTTCCCCTTGAGTGGGTGATTTATACAGTCTACCTATCAGAAAAAATCGGTTACTGGCGTTACATTATTATTTACCGCCATTTACAAAAGCATCCAGAAAACCAGTTTTATCCTATCTTCCGTAAATTTGAAAGTTGGTGTCAGGATGAAAACCGTCACGGGGATATATTCAAAGCACTTTTACGTTCTCAACCGCAACTGTGGAAAACCTGGAAAGCTAGACTGTGGAGTCGCTTTTTCCTGTTATCAGTATTTGCCACCCACACACTAACAGTTCACGAACGCGCTAGTTTTTACCATTCTCTCGGACTCGAAGCAACGGAATTCGATTGCCAAGTAGTTCGCAAGACTAACGAAACTGCTGGACGGGCTTTTCCTGTAATGTTAAATACCGAACATCCCCAATTTTTCCCGCGTCTGCAACGATGCTCGGACTACAACTTGAAAATTGCAGAGATTGAGCGCAGTTCTGCACCAAAATTAGTGAAGCTAATTCGCAAACTACCATTGATTGGAGCAATTGTTTGGAATCTGCTGTTACTTTACCTCATCAAACCCATTGATGCTGAGGCTTTGCGGGAAACCGTCCGTTAGATTATAGAACTAAGCAAATGCGGGGAACGGTTCGCTAGCTGAGCTATTAGACAAGAAGACCTAGATTGTACGTAATGAAACAAATATGAATGCAATACAATCACCACCAAATGCACAGTTTTCTTCTGTCTATGGGCCTGTACAATCTTGGCGATTTGGGATGTCGCTTGGTATTGACCCTATTGGTGTGATATCTACCTGCTCCTTTAACTGTGTCTACTGTCAATTGGGGAAGATTCAAAAACATATTATTGGGCGGCAAATATTTGTGCCTACAGCCCAAATCCTCAGTGACCTGGAAGCCATCGCCTCGTGGGAGCATGTAGATGCAGTCACCCTCAGTGGTAGTGGCGAACCGACCTTAGCGCTGAATTTACGAGAAATCCTTGCTGCTGTGAAAAAAGTCACAAAACGACCAACTATCGTTTTGACCAATAGTAGCTTGCTAGGCGATCGCACAGTCCGTAGTGCTTTGAAACTGGCAGACATTGTGGCAGTGAAACTAGATGCCCTCTCACCAGATCAACTACGGCGAGTTAATCAACCTGTAGCGACAATTGATTTACCACATATATTGGCAGGAATCGAGCAATTTCGACAAGAATACCAGGGTTATATGGCTATTCAAACGATGGTCTTATCTGTTTGGAAACCAGACATCGTAAGAGATTACATTCAACTGCTACAACGCCTCAAACCTAACGAAATTCAACTCAACACTCCTTCTCGTCCCCGTGCCTTGGTTCGTCAGCTGGATGCTAGGGGTAATAACGTGACGGTATCTGGTGGTGATGCTTGTCATAATCTTAGGTGTATCAGCGCTGATGTACTAACCGCCCTAGCTGAGGAAATTTACGATGTCACTAAAATTCCAGTGCGTTGTCCTCCAAGGGCGATTTTAGGGAAAGAGTAGAAAAAAAGGTTGTGCTTGGAACGGTTGCTGTACTGATAGTTCTAGCTTGCTACCTGAGGTTGATGTTCTTGATCCAGAAATGCGTTCGGCTGAAATTTGGCGATCTTTTCATCAATAATAAAAGATTTGACATATTCAATCATCATCGGTTGTAGGGAAAACAGACCCGATTTGGCATCAATCCACGATCGCCCTTGCAGTAGTTCTAAGCTTTCCAGTAGTTCTTGGGATGAAACTGAGGATGGCATCTTTGTTCGTAGCTGTGAAAAAGAAATGGGTTGACGATTAAGTACCATGCATTGAATCGTTGCTTTAGCTACATCTGATAGGTGTTCAAATTCTGGATATAAATCGTTGACAATTGTACCGAAAACTGTAACTTTTTGTTTTAAAAATTCAGTTATATTACCATCAAATAACTGTTGAATTGTTGTGGCAATGCGGTTTAGGACATGGGGATTCCCTGCATAGGATTCGATTAATAGATTCCAGTCGTCTGGCGTTCCTCTAAAGCTTCCTTTTGTTTTTAAAAGTTCTTGTATCTGTGTAACCTGTAATCCTTGGAGAGAGAATACTCGCACAGGTGTTGTCTTTCCTTCAAGCGGGGCGATCTCATGGCATTTGATGCGACTGGTTAAGATTAAGCAACTTTGATGAGTGGCTTCTCCCACTCTCCTAAATAACTCACAGTATTCCCCGACGGTTGTGTGGTAGAGCCAGATGCAATCTCGACAGGTGATTTCTGTGGCTGCACATTCTTGGAGAATTCTGTCAGCACCATCTAAAACCAGTAAGCAACGATGACGTTGCAAATAATGAATCAGTCGTGAAATTCTGTGATTGAATGATTCTGGTAGATCAGTTTCTTTCCCATCGGATAGGACGCAGATCAAGTCTGCTAGGAGATCGTTAACTGAAGGAGCCGGAAGGAGCGATCGCCAAATCACGAACTCAAACTGATTCTGAATCTGCTGGATGAGCTTGACGGATAGCGAGGTTTTGCCGATACCACCTATGCCCAATAAAGTAATGAGACGACAGGGTATTGGTTGCTCTGGGGTAGACTTAGCTAAAATCCAGTGCTTCAGGGTTGCCAGTTCTTCTGTACGTCCGTAAAAAAGAGATACATCTGGTGCTTCTCCCCAATCAATTCGATTTGGAATTTTTGTGTAGTCTTCCTGCGGGTTGATATCTGGATTGGCTAACTGATAGTCGTTAGGTTCTAGTTGTAGTTTGAATGCTTGGAAACAATAATTCAGGGTTTGCCGATCTACTCCCATTTCACAGGCAAATACCTTTGCTACCGTATCTGGGTCTAACCCCATGCGAAAGCCTAAAACTTCACGGCTATAGTGTTTATCGAAATTTTCATTACTTTCTGATTGAGATTTTGCATCTCGGAGTTTCTGCAATCCTTGGGGTGTTAGGATTACACCACGTCTACGGCTTCTTTGTTGGGATTTCATAGGGAATGTTGCAGGTGATAAATGTATTTTTTATGGATAGGCATGACCGTCTGTAGTGCATCGGTAAGATACACCAACAAACAGGAGATGACTGGCACAAGTCAGCAGTAAATAACTTCAGCTGCCAAAGCTATAAAATTATCTACAACTCAATCGAGTCTTAATTGTCAAAACTGTACCTATTCAAACGATTTTTTTAAGAATTATGATAGGAAACACAGATATTAAGCACTATTTCAGTCTGAAATCAGGTAAGTCTTACAAGACTGAGTGAAGCAAATTTATCCAGCTAATTTTATGTTACTTGCTTTCTTCTCGCACTGATGTTAAGTAATTTTACGGGCTTGGATTAAGTTGGCGATCGCCTTTGTTTTGTGTTGTATTTTCGTAATTCAGCTTTTGAATGGCGATCGCTGTTGCTGGGATAGTGGAATTGGGAAGCGGCTGGGTACTATTCGTCTTTGCGCCGCAGGTACTCGATTTTCCTGGAGGGAAGGTCACGGTTGCCTATGTCTAATCAAATTGTACTAAGATTGGGCGGGTTTTTCGATTGATCTGAAATGTATGGGCGATCGCACAATTCATCCTAACGTCTGAGTCGTGAAATTTCTTCTGGGAGGAGAAGCAATCGCTCTGGTACAGCAGCGTTGCTTTTTTGTGTTTGCTGATGAGATTGAAGGGTAGAAGTGAGATCGCTCGATTGGGTGTTTTGTTGCCTTTTTTCCTCATCTCCTCGTGATTCCAGTAGCACCACCGTTTGTTTTATTACGTTTCGTAATTATAAATGCCGATTTTAAGCAAGCTAACGAAATTTCTTAAAAGACTTCTAAAATGCTCAAACGCTGAATTATTACTGATTTGCCGAAATCATCGCACGAAAATTTAAAGTTTGCTCTTAACTTCCTCAACTTCGGTTGCTTGATATGAGTTTAAGAGGCAAATTGAGCTTATGTAATTTGATTACAAAATTGTTAAGAGTACCACCTTAGGAGAAATAAATGACGACTACTTTAAAAGCCAAAAAACACTACATTCAACTACCAAAAGATACTAATATCATTGCTGTTCCTAACATCCTGTTGAAAATGCAGGATGAAAGAGACTCATATGATAATGGGACAGTGAGCAATGGTTACGGTCAAGCTAGTGGAGTGTATGTTACTGTTCAAAAAGGCACATCTGCTAAGATAGATATTGACTTCACTATCACTACAATTTCCGTTGAAACTTTCAATCAATGGAAGTCGCAGGTCTCTCAGTATTTCAACCAACAGCAGTCAGATTATCTAGAAGAGAACTATGGTAGTGTTGGTTTTATGGGAGGATTCTTTGCAGGAGCTTTTGGCGCTCTCTTTGGGGGAGGAGATTACAATCATTACAAGAACTCATCAAGCTCTTTTCATACTGACAGTCATGAACAGCAGGAAGGGTTTGCGAAAAGTGTCTATAACTTGAATACATCAAATTTTCACGTTACAGGAACCTTAACAGCCGAGGGTACAAGTTTTATTCCTGCGACCGTTTCTGCTTACGTTCAAGTGACCAAAATCAAGTTTGCTGACAACAAGGAATTGCATGTCATAAGTACCGACAGTCCTGTTGCTGCTGATCGGAATGGTTCATCTAAAGGTGCTAAAAGCGAGTCTACTCAACTCACTCTAACATCCCTGTAGAGTTGTGGGTTCTGGGTGTGCTTTGTTAGCCACTCAAGGGCGATCGCTGTTGCTGGAATTGGGAAGCGATCGCTTCTGCTGGCTACTATTGAAAAAACTGGTTTTCCAGACCAAAGTCAAAGAGTAATTCAAGTGTCAAATTCATTAATTGACAAAAAGGTAACATCATGAACAGTTTGTATACGATTAATCTCAAGAACGAGAGTCCTAATACTCAAGAGTTCTTTTTCTTTCAAAAACCTGCAAATTACATTGGAAGTTCTGAGGTTTATTCAAACAGCATTTATTCCTCAAAATTGCGCGGACACGGCTCTGGTGCAACGTTAACATTTAAATTTATTCAGCAATATTATGCAGGTGTTCAGGAGCAAGCTAAAAACATAGTAGTAGGAGAAGCTTCCGGATACGAGAGTGCGATTAAAGAGATAGATTTAACGTTATCACCTAGTATTAGTGAGAATAATTCTACCTCCATGTTGATAGATGAAGGAGCGTTGGGATTAACAGATGCAATTCATGAAAATAATGTACCAAGTGGTGCTTTTAGGATTCATGTCCCTACATTTAATCCTTACGAAAAAAAATACAATGCAGGATTGGCCATTCAAAACCCAATAGATGGTTCGATTACTCTTTCTAATTTCATTAATGCTGAACCAACGAAATTGATTGATGTTCAGCCTGTACTCAAATTTTATATACAGACTGGAAGTTACGAAGCTGGTTCCGTAGTTAACTTCATGACTTCTTCAGTTGGGGCTGCTGTCTGCGACATGAGTTTAGGAGTACTTAACTATCAAGTTACATATACTGCAGAGGGTTTATGGAAAGTTAATAGCAGTCAGATACAACCTGGGTTAACACAGCTAATGTTCCAACCCCAAAACAATGTAGAGATCGAAAATGAGGCGGGAACGGCTGTTATATCCCAAGGTTATGCACTCAATTTAAACTCTCCTATCGAAGTTCAGAATTTAACTGATCCCGATAAAATTAAATTCCACCTTGAGTATCAGGTAGGTAAGATTGGTGGTCCTTACAAAGGATATATGTGTACCGAAAAAGCGGGAAATACTGCTACATTTTCATAAGCCATTTTTTGAAGTAAAGCGATCGCTTGAAGTAGATATTACTAAGACTTGAGCGATCGCTTACTTCATTGTTCATCCTGAGCGATGTCTACAATGGTCACTGAGCTTGCCGTTCCCGTAACGTCTCGCAAAGAAGTGCGGGCTACGCCTACGCACTTTAAGAGAGACAGTCAGTAAAGAGAAGAAAACCGTAGGCGTAGCCCATCTTAGACATCGCCCCTTCACTCCCATACTTTGAATTAGGGCGATCGCCATCAACCGCATCATTTATCGTACTGGGCGATCGCTAGGTTCTACTTGAGCATAGGCGATTGCCTTTAATTCCTCCTTGTCCACGGTTTGCATCCTCTGAAGTCAGGCGATCGCTACGGACTTGTCCTCTCAACCAACGGACTTGTTTTCTCAACCAATCGTTATGCACATAATAGCCAATTTGTGCAGTGTGTAATACCAATTCTCTATAAACTTGCACTGAATGATTGTTCTTCTATTCCTTGGCGTACTTGGCGTACTTGGCGGTTCGTAATCAAAAAATTGAGTGCATCTTCATGAAGAATTGGTATAAGTTCTAAACTATTTTGTGAAGTAGAGCGATCGCTTGCAGCAAGCATTACCAAAAATTGTGTTTTCTACACCGATTTTTAGCAATAATTTAAGAACTATTAGTTATTGACAAATGGTTGACTATTTTAAACTTTTCAGCGACGAGGGCGATCGCTCATTCTCAATCGTGAACTGTACCATCGGGCATGATCGCACCTTGGAAATCAGCGTCAGTGAGAATTGCTCCTGTTAAGTCTGCTCCTTGCAGATTAGCCTTTCGCAGAATTGCACCATTGAGATCTGCATAGCTCAAGTCTGCTTTTTGCAAACTAGCTTGACTGAGATCTGTTGCCAAATCTCCCCACAATGTTGTGTGGCTCAAATTTGCCCGACACAACTTTGCTCCATCTAAGTTGGCGTGATGCAGTGAAACCGCTCTCAAGTCAGCGTAGCTCAAGTCTGCCCCAGTCAAAACCGCGTATCCTAAATCTGTGCGTTGATTGGAACTAGGACGAAAGTCTGCTTGAATTAACAGACAACCAGAGAGCTTTGCACGATTCAAATTCGCACCGCCTAAACTAGCTTTGATTAAGTTGGCTTTGTCTAGGCATGTCTGAACCAGCTTTGCACCAGTCAAATCAGCCTCACGCAGAATGGCGCCATATAAGTCGGCTTCACTTAAATCTATTCCCCAAAGAATCGCTTCACTCAGGTTTGCTTCCCGCAGACATGCTTGGTTGAAGTTAGTTTTACCCAGCCGTGTCTGACGTAAATCGGCATTGCTAAAATCTGCACCTCTGAGATTGGCATTGGTTAACTCTGCTTCTTGGAGATTTACTCGCTGAAAGCTTCGTTCTCCAGTAGTATAGCGTTTGAGAATTTCATCCACGTCCATAATCTTTACGACCTTTAATTTACCTGAAGCGGATTTTTCCTCTGGACAACAACGTTTGACACCATTGGTTTGTGAGGTTGGGTTAACTCTGCCATCAGTTCTGTGACGGACATGATTCTTTCAGTGTACCTAACATTGGCTCCAGAAAAAATTAGACCATGTTCTAAGTCCCCAAGAGCAGCCTTAGACAGGGCTTGCAGAAGACAATAAGTTTTACCAGTGTCTCGACACAAGCACGTTTCTAAACAATTGGCAATACATCGCCGTTCCTGTGTTGTTGATGAGTCAGTAATTGCCTGCTCTGCAAAGAAATTACGTAAAGCACGACTGGGTTTGCCTACAGGACTGGGCACAGTCACAATATCTGCGGCAGAGCTTTGGAGATGATAATCTTTATAACGTTCATCGGCATCACATTCTTCTGTGGTAATGAAGCGAGTACCGATTTGGACGCCATCTACCCCAATTGCCAATATCCGATCGATATCGGTGCGATCGCCAATTCCTCCAGTGACAATCAGCGGAATTTTGACGCCCAAATGTTGCTGAAAATACTCCCGTAACTGAGAAATCACAGACTCTATGGAAAATCCTGGAGAGTTCACATCTTCGCATTGGCTAAAATGCCCTCCTACTTGCTGACAATTTTCCACAATCAAGGCATCGGGTAGTCGATTATACTTGCGCTGCCAAATTTGGCAAATTAACTGCGCTGAAAACAAGTTAGATACGCTTGGCACTAATGCCACGTCGGGATAGTCTGCGGTGTACTCCGGTAAACTCAGAGGCAGTCCTGCTCCAGTGATAATCAGATTTGCTCCTTGGGCTGCTGCTGTCTGAGCCAACACAGGATAATCTTTAGTAGCAACAAGAATATTAACCGCGATCGCTCCATCTGGGCTAATGCTGCGGGCTTTGGTGAGTTCATCTATCAAAGCAAGTCGATTAGCTTCAAAAAAGCTCCCCCGTTTGCGTTGGTGAAAGTAAGGAGAATGCAACCCCAGTCCCAGTGAAGCGATCGTACCTACTCCACCTGCGTTGGCAACAGCTCCAGCAAGCTTCGCACCAGATACCCCTACTGCCATTGCACCTTGAACAATGGGATACTGGGCAATATGTTTGCCAATCCGCAGGGGATGTAAGATAGAGGCCATTAAAATCTTGTTCCTTGTTTAACTAAATAACTGTTGAGTAATTTTAGCACCTCAGTGTTAATTGTTGGTTGAGATGGAGTTTTAGGAGCTTATTTGGCCTCTGGCGACCCTCAACCGATCGTCTTTGTAGCTCCTGTAATTAGCTAACTTTTGACTCAATGACTCATAACCCTACTACCACCCTCAAAATGAGGGTGTTTTCTCTTTCAAAAAATTGCTGTTTTGCTCCGAAGAGTTTTTAGGCTTTCGGCTTGCTGTAGGACGCGTTCACTAATGCGATCGCACGCCAACTCACAAAGCTCAAAAATCATGGGATCGACAATCTCGTAATAGACACTAGTGCCTTTGGGCTGACGAGATAAAATCCCTGCTTGAGTTAACACTTTCAAGTGCTTAGATAGATTTGCCTGGCCTAACCCAGTAGCTTCGGCAATTTCCATCACATTCATTGCGCCAGACTTGAGACAGGTCAAAATTTCTAACCGACTTGCTTCTGATAAAACCTTGAAGTAATCAGCAACTGCTACGAGAACAGCTGGATCGGCCTTAAGTGGCTTAGTTTTTGGCATAGGGTGATTTAATGCTCAGCACAATAGTTATTTAATAGTTTATTAGTAATATAACTAATTGTTAATTAAATTTAATAATAGGCTAGCTACATATTGAAAATAAAGTCTTCAATTATTTACCGGTACTGATGATGATGACGATCCTGCATCAGCACTCAAGCAGTAACCAAAGGGAAACAAATCCTACTAAAAATTTGCTGTGCCTATTAATACCAAAGAATGAGGCTAGCCAGTTTGAGGTTTGTTATCAATTGAATAAAGTTACAGGACTTAGGCAAAAATCGCCAAAAAGCTTAATTTATCGTAGACGCTTTGCGGCTTGCCGTAGGCTACCGCCAAGACGCCAAGGATTCGTAGAGTGTGCGTAAGTTCTAACTTAGTGCGATCGCTCTCCACTTGCTTTAATACTACTAGGTCAATGAGAATTGCAACTTTGGTCGCTGGATAGGCAGTTAAATAAGTATTTATACTAGTTTTCGCTTTTACATACATTATTTACAGTGTTGTTGAAGAAGAGATATAGCCAGTTCAAAACTATTAGGTTGAGTTTGCACTGCATACGCTTCTCTTTCTAAATCTTGTCTGTGGACATCGGCATACTGCATAAAAAATGGTCGAGCATAATTGATAGGTTGAATATTCAAACCTAAAGTTTTTATTTTACCTTTACCCGCACATACTTGTGCGGCATGAACAGCTTCATGAATTATAGTTTGAGTACCGATTTTTAGGTCAAATACTACTGGATTAATCCAAATTTTTTTGCGAGATTCTTGTAATAATCCATAAGCACCACGCTTAGGCGGTAACTGAATTATTACCTGAAATCCAAATTTTTCTAATTGATTTTTCAAATCGAGAAATCTTTTATCAGGCGTGCCTACTTGGGAAAGTAATAATAAAGAATTTAATAGTACAGTTTCTATCATTAAAATTTACACGCAATAATAATGTTTTATATTTATGTCGGCTCAATTACCCATGATATAACAATCCGAAATTATTCGTCAGAGGCAAGACCCCCAACTTTTTTAACAAGTCGGGGATCTGTGGCTTTCGATTCTCACAAATTATTTCACTAAATTCTTCACCTTGTTCATAATACTCACTGGGTCAATCCCTTGATGTGGATATTGTTCCCACAAACCGCCGCAACCTTCTTTATGAGTGCCAAGATAAGCGAATTTAGGAGTCAACCCACGCTCTAACAACCAACTACCGAAACGGCTGCCTAATCCAGTTCGACGGTTAAAAGACTCCACTACAAGTACAAAAGGAGCATTACCGATTTTTGCCATCATCTCTTCGTCAATAACGTTTAAGGTTGGTTTGTTGATTAAACCTATATCTAGCCCTTCTTGCTTGAGACGCTCAACAGCATCGAGGGCACGATACAGAGCTTCACCAAAGCTGATAATATAGCCTTGCGTTCCTTCTCGAATTACCTCATCTTTTCCAGGAACAAATTTATAGTCGCTACCAAAAAATTCGTGACCGTTGTTGTCGAGAATTAATGGTACTTTAGAACGGGTGGAGAAAATAAACCGCAATCCAGGCTCAAAGAACACAGATTCGACACAGGCTTTCATCTGATTAGCATCAGAGGGAAAGTAAAGACGTGTTTGATAGCCATCATCTAAACCATTGTCAGCGAACATATTATTTAAACCGAAGTGGCAGGTGTTATCTGCCATATCATCGATACCTGCATGAGAAAAGTGACAAAGTACATTCGAGTAGTTCAACCGCGCCATTGTAATCTCTGAGATACACATTTCTAAGAAAGCGCTAAAGGTTGCGAAAATGCCTTGTTTTCCTGACTCCATTCCAAATCCAGCAGCAGCAGAAAAATTGCCCCGCTCCATAATGCCAGAGGAGATAAAAATTTCTGGGTATGCATCGTGAATTTTCTTCAGGCCACACGAACCTTCAAGATCGCTATCGATGACTCTGACGTTTTCCTTGCGTTCTAATTCATTGAGGCGACTTAAAACAGCAACCACCGCATCACCGAACACATTGCGATTAGCATCCCATTTCTCGCTGGAGCCTAGAAAAGTGTAGGTTTGTTTCGGTTTCTGAATACTCTTGATGTATTCAACAGCAGCAGTTTGTCCGCGTGATTCTAGATATTGAATTGCTAACTCTACAGAAATCACATCATGACCGTGAGTAGAACCTTCTAACCCTGCAATGCCGGGGCACATGGGGCGTTTATTGACGATCGCAATTGGCCCTGGAGTATTTACAGCCTCGTAAATACGGTGGTATAGGTCGTCTAAGTCTTCTCCATCTCCTTCGAATATCTTCAATCCGTGCCCTTGTAAGGTTTTGGCGACACTGTAACCAGATAGGTATTTTGAAGGATGTCCGGCGATCGTCACATCATTATCATCAATGATCAGCTTGACATTAAGATGCTGAGCAACAGCTAAGCGGGCAGCTTCAGCATCGTTGCCTTCCTGCTGGGAACCATCGGAACCAAGACAGAAAACTACTTTACCTGGATTTGCCATTGCCACACCATTGACGTAAGGCCACATGTGTCCTAATCGTCCAGAACTAAACTTGACGCCAGGAGTTAGCCCTAATTCCGGGTGTCCTGGTAAGCCAGAGTGTGCTTGGCGATAGTATAGGAGTTGCTCGCTTAGTAAGTGACCGTGCAAGGCTGCCATTAGATACTGAGTTGCAACTCGATGTCCGGCTTCATCAAAGAAAATCGGCACAAATTTATCCGATGCTGACCGAAACAAGGCATCAAGTACGATCGCCTCTGGTACTGTGTCATAAGGCCCCCCAGTATGGCCGCCTACCCCTCTAGCAGCTCCGGTGGCTGTAAAAAACACGATCGCATCACGGCACAGTTGAATATTTGCTTTTAAGCTCTCTCGTTGCTCGAAGCTAAGAGCTGCATTCCCTAGATTGAGAACCACAGGCTTATATGCACTCAAATCAATGGGAAATTGAATGTTAGTAACAGTCATGTCGCTTCGCTCCGAATTCAAAATTCAAAATTAATAATCCCCATAAATAAATAATGGGGCTTGTATCATGAGTCTATTTCGGTCATTGAAAATGCAGCTAAGATTGTTAAATCTCGCTTGCGGTAATGTGCTTGAATTTATTTAAAGTTCACGAAAAACATGCAGTAACCTGCACATCTATGAGTATAAACTCACAAACGTGCATTTTCAAGTTTAAATATGCAATTTCAGGAAAATCAATTATGCTAACTGCGGAGCGACGACAATTTATCTTAGAGATTTTGCGCCGTGACAAAAAGGTGCTGTCGTCGGAACTGAGTGCTGTTTTAAAGGTTTCGGAGGATACGATTCGTCGGGATTTGCGGGAATTAGCTGAATCCGGTTTTTTGCAGCGCGTTCATGGGGGGGCACTCCTGATTTCCCCAGCTCTTGCCTCTTATGCCGATCGCCAAAAGCAAGCACCCAAAGAAAAGGAAGCGATCGCCCGTGCAGCTGCTAAATTAGTCTCTAGAGGCCAGGTGGTAATTTTAGATGGAGGCACCACAACTCTCCAAGTAGCCCGTCATTTGCCTTTGGATTTGCAAGCGACAATTGTCACAAATAGCCCCCCCATTGCCGTAGCCTTAGCAGAACATCCCCATATAGAAGTTGTAATGTTAGGCGGACAACTCTACAAAAAAGCTTTGGTAAATGTTGGTGCGACTACAGTTGAGGCATTACGGATGATTCGTGCAGATTTGTGCATGTTGGGGGTGTGTAGTCTACATCCAGAATTTGGGATTAGCGTACAGAATTTGGACGAAGCACATGTCAAACGAGCGATGATTGCTGGAGCAGTAGAGGTAGTAGCATTAGCCACAGAGGAAAAGTTAGATACTGCTGCTCCTTATGTTGTGGAATCAATTCATGCACTAACTTACCTGGTAACAGCACCAACTGTATCCGATCGGATGCTAACTTCTTACAAAGCTTTAGGTTTAGCGATCGTTCGTGACTAAATCAGGACTTAGGCAAAAATGGCCAAAACGCTTAATACCTTAAGGGGTATGGGTTACAGTAGCAGAAATGACTAGTGTTTCCACTAAAATCTCATACTGCAAAATCTGAAGACAAACGATTTATCAGTAGAGATTTGTACAAATCTAAAGAAAATATTAAGGGAGTACCCAGAGAAAATGGGTAGAAATTGGGTAGTTACCCTCTATTTTTCAGCAAGCGATTGAGCGATGATTATGAGTATAGAAACCGCTGGCAAAGATTTTTAGCCAGCATTTAATAAACCGCATATAAAACAAAGCCCTGGATTTTTTCAGGGCTTTTTAAATTGACCTTAAACAACGATCGCTCTTAAGCACAATGCTCCTGGTAGAAACTTCAGTAATCTTCCTCTACCTTTTAACTCTATCAACTCCCGACGTTCTAGCCTTTTCTGATACCCAAAGCTATTGGGCAAAACATTGTGTCCAGTGAGAAAAGTGGTTTAGGATTGCGGTTTGTTTAAGCGATCGCTATTTTATTGTCAATAAGCCTGTTATAGGAATCCGGTTTGATTTCTGAAAAAAATCCGTACACTTCTAATACCCTTCTTTACTATTGCCTATTGCCTATTGCCTGTTTCCTGCTTCTACGAGTAATTTCAAAAATCAACTACTAGTCCTATATAAAGACTCTATGTTATTGGGGGTCAAATAGATTAAAAATTTGATGAGTAAAGGTTTTAGCGGTCTTGTCACCCCCTCAGGTATTGATGGCTGATAGATCGAGCTTTGATTCTGGCTGGTGCTTACTTCTAAACTTTGTAATGCCAGGATTAAATTTATTCGTTTTTTGCGTAAAGCACGAAACTTGAGGTGAATAGTACTATATAACAGTATTTACTATGCGTAAACCAGGGGACAACGGTAAAAGTCTCCTATACAATTAACTTCTATCAAAAACTGCTCTGGACAAAAGCCAGGGCAGTTTTATATTGCATTCAAAATTTGCTTAGCAGCATTAATACCTGAGATTGCAGCTTCTTCATAAGGGACTTTCAACTAAAAAAATATTCCATCGCTGTGTAGGCAGGGGGCAGCACTTCTCTACGAGACCCTGCGCGTAGCTTGCTTCTTCGTAGTAGTACGACTTCGCTCAGTGACCATGGGCACAGGAGAAAGAAAAATATTATTAGGCTAAACCCGGATTTCTCACCACATCTCTCAAAACCTTGAGCAGGGGACCAGTTGTAGTAAGTCTTTCCCCTCTGCCCCTCCGCCTCTCTGCATTTCAAACTTGTGAGAAATGCAGGTAAAGGGAGCCACTGCGGTTTTGGGGTTGGTGGAACTTCAGTAACATTTTTTGATACAGTGATGCTTTGTCGATCGCTGGAATCTCTATGTCCCAGGTATCGCTCCCCCAACCGATCCATCCATACCTACCCGTCACTGCTCTTGCGCCCATGCAGGATGTGACAAACCTCTGGTTTATGAAGGTCATTGCCCACTACGGCAGTCCTGACTACTTCTTTACCGAGTATTTCCGTGTCAATGATACCTCACGGCTGAATCGTAGTATTCTGGCAGCAATTACCGAAAACGACACGGGTCGCCCCGTTTTTGCTCAAATGATTGGCGAAAGTATTCCAGACTTAGTAAGAACAGCAAAGGAACTCTGTGGCTATAATATCGCTGGAGTTGACTTGAACATGGGCTGTCCAGCACCTAGAATCTATCGCAAAAATGTTGGGGGTGGATTGCTGCTCTTACCAGAAAAAGTCGATCGGATTTTGGGAGAACTGCGGCAGGCAGTGAACGATCGACCTTTAACTGTCAAGATGCGCGTAGGCTTTGAAAATACAGATACGTTTTACGAAATTCTAGATCTAATCGATCGCCACAGCATTGATTTGCTGAGTTTGCATGGTCGCACGGTGAAAGATATGTATCACGGGGCAGTGAAATATGATTTGATCGCCGAAGCGGTCAGACGGGTTCATTGTCCGGTACTTGCCAATGGCAACATTCACTCTGCGACAACTGCCCTGGAAGTGCTTTCTCAAACAGGCGCGGCGGGTGTGATGGTGGGACGCTGGGCTATCGGGAATCCTTGGCTTTTTAATCAAATTCGGCAAGCTTTGCGAAAAGAGCCGATCGCACCCGTTCCTTTAGTAGAGGTACGCAACTATATCGATCGTTTATGGCAAACTCCCACAGCGGCAACTATGCCAGAGCGATCGCGCGTAGGCTACCTCAAAATGTTCCTCAACTACATTGCCCTGAGTGTTGACCCTGAAGGTCATTTCCTGCGGTTGATGCGACAGACGCAGACCGAGGTAGAAATGTTTAACCTTTGCGATCGCGTTCTCCTCGCCGATCTGACGAAAACTTTAGCCTTAGCACCCTATTCAGGCGTATAACAGAGCGTAATACCAATTCAAAATTCAAAATTCAAAATTAAGAAAGCCAGACAGAACAAAGGTTTGGGAGTATATATCTGTCGTATTCTTTTTTCAAATTGGTATAATCTGGGTGTAACCGGAAAGCACAAACAAAACACAATCTCTGCTTTCGACTTTGAGCAATGTGTTTCAATTGAAAAACTTGACAAACTCCTCTAATGTTTTTTGTCCTCCATAGAACTTGGTAGTCTTGAAATAGTTAACTGTAACGCTTGCATTTGAGGAAAATCGCGTTTAATAATTTCGATAGCTTTTCTTTGACTCTCTTGATTTTTAACGATCAGTTGTGCAGTGCCATCCCCCTGAGAACCCACGCCTTTTCCTCCGAAAATATAAGGCTCAAGAGGCTCATGATGCAGAAGGAGATGCAGCTTTTTTGCAGTTAATTGAGAAGGACAAGCCGGAACTACGAGGCGATCGAATTCAGCTTGAGCTTTTGTCATTAAAGCTCCAATGAGTTGAGCATCTCCTCGTTGTATTGCTTCAACTGCTGCTTGGGTAATTTCTGAGCTAATAGAACCAAAATATTTTTGGACATTTTGCTGAATTGGATTAGCAGCGAAAGGATAACACTGATTCAATTGTCTTAGTATTTCTTGTGTGTTTTTGTTACCAGCGAGATCGACAATCACAAAAAACAAATCTTCGCTAACTTTCAGCTCGATAATGTCGATTTCTTCACCATCAAATATGATCAAGATTGGACGATTTCCATAAGCACAAGCCTGATCCATGCGACCACAAAGACTAGGAGTCGTTCTTTCTCCCAAGTAAGCAAACTCCATTTCTTCACGAATTGTCATCTTCAAGTGATACAGACGATTAAAAGCCCGAGCAATGAGAACACAAAAGGCAGCACTTGAAGATAATCCCTTTTGGATGGGTAAGTCGGTTAGATAATTATCAACCTCAAGTCCGCCAACAGGATAGTGAGTCAGAAATTGATAAGCTGTACCAGCAGCATAACTAAAAAAACCGCCCTTGTTAGCTACGCACTTCAGGGTATTAGATTCCATAGGTAATCTGAGCGATTCATAACGCCTGCCATCATTGAGAGAAGCACGAATAATTAACTCAGTAGAAATAGGCTTAACATCAGCATAAATTCCTTGATTAGTACCAACAATTAAGGTGTAGCCCTTTTCAATTTCAGGATTAATCCTGCGATACTCTCCTGCCCAATCGCTATGTTCTCCGAACAAACAAAGACGGCCTGGAACAAAAATTCTCATTTGAAGTTTCCTGTTCTTAATCGGGGTATATGTTATCCTGATTAACCTGAATCAACAAGTAATGCCAATTCAAAATTCAAAATGACGCTCGTAGACACGGCTTAGCTGCGCTAACAAAATTCAAAATTAGGAAAACCAGATACAACAAGGGTTTGGGAGTATGTATCTGTCGCATTCTTTTTTAAAATTGGTGTAACCACGAGATTGATCCCAGATTCTTCAAACAACTCGAAAAAGGTCTGATTAAGCAACTAGAGTCAGCGCAATCTCAACCAAGCCATCACAGTATTTAATGCCAGTTTTACTGAAATGAGATAATGTAGTAATGTAGATTCTTGTTGTACTACATCAGGGAGGAAGAATAATGGCTCAATTACTAGCTGTCCGGGTTCCCTTGAAAAACTCAACCAACACAAGGCGCAGAGATTTTCGTTGAGTCCTCCATTTACAGGAATGATACTCGAATTTACAGACACTAAAGAAATTCATCTTAAAAAGTGTCCACCTCTGTGCGCCTTGTTCATAGCAAGCAGCACACATCGAGGAAAAATCAATGAATTTGGATTTTTTAGGCTGGAGTGACTTTTTTACTCACAGTTTTGCACCCTATAGCCAACAAGGTTTTAGTGTTGGTAGGGTTGCTATTGAATACAGAAATAGTTACATCGTTTATAGCCAGCAGGGCGAACTAACAGCAGAAGTTACAGGTAAACTGCGACATCAAGCTGCTCAAGGGCAAGACTTTCCCGCTGTTGGAGACTGGGTGATAATTCAGGCGCGAGAGTCACAAGGACACGCTACAATTCACGGAATCTTGCCGAGAAAAAGCAAGTTTTCCCGCAAGACAGTTGGTAGTAAAACCGAAGAACAAATTGTTGCAGCTAACATTGACACCGTGTTCTTGGTTTGTGGACTTGATGGCGACTTTAACCCCAGAAGAATTGAACGCTATCTAATTCTGGCTTGGGAAAGTGGCGCAAATCCAGTCATCATTTTAAATAAAGCTGACCTGTGCAACTCTTTAGAAGAGATCGTCTCAGAAGTTGAAGCCGTTGCCCTTGGAGTACCAATTTTAGTATTGAGTGCCACCACTGATCAAGGACTGGATGTCTTGAACTCATACCTCCAACCAGGACAAACAGTTGCTTTGTTAGGGTCTTCTGGTGTGGGTAAATCTACCATCACCAACCAACTTAAAGGTGCATCAGTACAAGCTGTGCAACCAGTACGTCGAGGTGACGACCGAGGTAGACACACGACTACAAATCGAGAATTGATATTACTGCCAACAGGCGGCTTAATTATCGATACCCCAGGAATGCGAGAAATTCAAATTTGGGCAGGTGATGAAAGCTTGCAAGGAACCTTTGCAGACATTGAAACCTTAGCCGCAGAATGCCGTTTTCGTAATTGCCAACACAACAACGAACCCGGTTGTGCAGTGCAACAAGCATTACTTGAGGGAGAACTTGATTTTTCAAGATTTCTCAGCTACCAAAAATTGCAAAAAGAAGTTAACTATCTTGTCCGCAAACAAGACCAACGGGCACAATTAGCTGAAAAAGAACGCTGGAAGAAAATCCATAAAGCTATGCGAAATCATCACAAGCGTTGATGATGTTGAGATATAGCAGGAGGCAGAAGGCAGGAGGCAGGAGGCAGGAGGTAAAAGTATTACTATTCCTAGCTTCCATGCTTTCAAAATGTCCTAACCTGTGTGACTACGGCTATAAATAACTGATTTTCTTCAGGGACGGGGATATTACCCGTCCTTTAATTTTATGATGGTCAATGGAAAGAAGTAGGTGGACGAAGATTTCCAAACTTTGATAGCTGGTATTAGTCTGTTTTGCGATCGCTCTTACAATTAATCCTCACACTGGATTAACTGATCAACTACGCCAAGGCTGGGCTAACTAAAGCCAAACAACTTCTACAACATAATCAAACCTAAACGGACACCAACCGTCACTGCCTCAGTACGGGTGGAAACACCAAGCTTTTGAAAAATTGATGAAACATGAAATTTCACCGTATGTTCGGAAATTTGTAGGCGTTTGGCGATCGCTTTATTCCCCAACCCATAACCCAGCATTCCTAAAACCTCCATTTCCCTTGGAGTCAAAGTTTGCACGGGGTTAGCTACCACTTTTTCCCGCATCGGCAGCAATTCTAAAACATCAGGATGCAGCACTACCAAACCAGAAGCAACTGCCTCAACACCTGTAATAATTTCCGCCTCTGTGCTGGTACTGGATAATATACCTCGGATACCCAAACGAAATGCTGTTTCTAGCTCAATACTATCGATATCCTCAGCGATCGCTATAATTTGCTGTTCTTGGATTAACTGTAATTTTACCCACATTGGTTCTGGGTTACTGCCTAAATCGAGCAAAACTACATCCGGTTGTAATTGCTCAACTTCCGTAGACAATACATCCAAATCAGATGCACTGCCCACGACTGTCAGTTGCGGATTGCTACTTACTACCGCTGATAAACCTGCCCGCACCACGGGAGAAGCAGCAACCACTATCACCCGAATCATGTGGCCTCCACAGCAGTTTTCCCGGTGATATAAACTACAAATTGCTGACCATTCCGCAGGAATTGTAATGGGATAGACTTGTGACTTTGATGCAGATATTTAGCCAAGTCATCAGGTCGAGTCAAAGCTTGTCCTGAAATGCCAACTAACACATCACCAATTTGTAATCCCAGGTTTTCCGCTACACTGCTAGGAAGTATTGATAACACTAGTAAACCTAGAGTGCGTCTGTTTAAGACCACAGGTTGCAGTGTCACTCCTAATTGCAGACGATGACTACCACGTAAAAGGCGGTTGACAGTAGTGCTGGGAATCGCCACAGCCAAATTGTTGACAATCATCGTATTAATGCCAACTACTCGACCAAGACAGTCAGCCAACGGTCCACCAGAATTACCAGGATACAGCTGTAAATCTGCCATTACGCTTCGTGGATGATTAGTGTGAACAATCCCGATTGTGACTGCACCACTATCAGCCAAAGGATTTCCTACCGCCAAGACTAGTTCGCCAACTCGTAATTTATCTGCATCACCAATAGTTGCAGTATTTAAATCCGTAGCGTTAATTTTCAGCGCTGCTAAATCCTGTTGGGGGTCAAAGTGCGATCGCACTGCTTCAAATACTCTACCATCCGATAATTCCACTGTTGCCCGGTTGCTGGTTGCTACATGGGCATTAGTAATAATTAGCCCATCAGCTTGCCAGATCACACCAGAACCGACTCCTGCACCACTATTTTTAATTTTGACTGTGCTTTGACGCAGTGTAGTGGCTACTGCTGACAGTTCATCATTGAATTGTGTAATCATAATTGCCTTGATTTTGCGGTAATTATTTACTCAGCAGGCCGTTCGCCAATCAGAATGTCTAAATCAACTAATGCGCCACCTCGAACAAACTGCACGTTGATTAATTTACCAATGCGATCGCTATTATTTAGCAGTGCCAGCACATCATCTGTATTACTTACAGCAATACCATCAAATGTTACTAACACATCCCCCAACAACAGGCCAGCATTATCAGCAGGGCTAGAGGGTTCGACATTAACGACAATCACCCCCGTTGCTGTAGGTAAATTGAAGGCAGCTTTCAGGTTGCTAGGCAAGCGTACAGGCTGCATTCCTACACCCAAATAGCCTCGTGAAATATGCCCTTTAGTCAGTAATTGGTTCAGCACGCGATCGACTGTTGCAGCAGGGATAGTTAAAACTGTACCGCGTCGTCCAGATGTATTCATACCAACTATATAACCAGCGGCATCTACGAGTGGCCCGCCTGCAAAACCAGGGTAAAAAGTAATATCCGGGCGGATGAATTGGTCAATATTACCACCACTCATACTCCGCCACGCGCCACTAACTACACTTACTGCTCCCATTGTTGCCCGTAAGTCACCTTCGCTACCTCTTGCCAGCCCTAGTACCAAATGACCGACTTTGAGATTTGTCGCATCGCCAACTTGTACCACAGGAAGTTCCTGATTTTGCAGTTGAAATACAGCTATATCAGTGCTGGGGTCATGGCCGAGGAAAGAAACTGGTCGAGTCTGTCCATCTGATAGAGTGATGGTAATTTCCTCGTAACGCCCAAGTGACTCATCCGAAGTGATAATAATACCATTGCGCCAATGAATCCCACTTGGGGAAATACGCTTACCAGAGTTTACAGCAACTACACCACTTCCTGCTTGTTCTACTGTGTCGGCTAAACTGTTGGACAGTGCTAGCAATGAAGACATAAAATTCTCCAGCAATATTTTGTGAATTTTGTGATGCTTCTATGGTGCTGTTTTATTTCTACAAATAGCATCGGAAAAATGGAGAGAATTCTACCTAGTAAAATGGCTAGTTGTGTTTAGCTTTGCTTGCAGCCGTGCCGCAAGCAGTGGACAGACGCAAGCCTCAGGTTTGGCGCGATGCTTGAGACTATATACTCGCAAACCCAATATATGCAATACTCATTGTGTCCAATTACGCACCTTACATATACTGTTTGCTGTTTCTAGTATTCGACCAACCCAAAATTGCTGTGTAGGTCACGCGAAGAAAGAGTCATTTTCAACAATATTTTTTCCTCCCCTGCCTCCCCTGCTTCCCCTGCCTCCCCTGCCCACCAAAGCGATTGATTATTTTTTTATTTGGAATTCCCTTACCTGTTTTCGTTCCTCAGCAATTTTACTGAATTCCCCATTTAGTTTTAAAAATTAAAAAAATAATCTCGTAATTCTACGATATTTTTCTTTATAGATAGTTGTAATTTTATAGTGGTAACAAATTGATTGAATGAAATTTCTTTGATGAACTTATCAAATAAAGCTCAATGCAATAACAACTTATTCAAGCAGCTACAGTATCAGCTTGAGGTCGTAGAAATACATAATCATAAACTTGCCAGATTCTTGTGTCAAATCATCCCCTCTCATTGCAAATTTGAGAGAACTGTGACATTCCACCTTTGTGTAAGTTAAACCCTTTTTATGAATAAGTAGTTCGTCTTCGTTTTAAGTGTACGGAGCGTCCTATTTATTCATACTCTTTTGTTGGCAAAAGTATTGTTATATCTCATGAGCATTTTTGTAATTCTGAGCAACCGCAGGCAGCAGCTAAGTTTACTTGTTGTTGTCATAAGTATTGTAGTAACTCTTAGTCTGCACTATTCACCTACTTCCGGCCAAATCGTAACGCGAGACAAATTTCTGTGGCCTTTTTCATCTACATCGCCTTGGAATATGCCTATTGGCTCAAATGCTCGTTATATCAGGGCGAATATTGAGAAGGCAGAGAATATTGGCATCGATCGAGAGTACTTTTACAAGATTAATCCCAACAATCCATTACGTCCAGTTTATGCTCCTGGTGCTTGGGGTCAAGGGCGCTGTACAGGCACCGAATCAATGAAAATTCATTTACCGATACCAGATACATTGATTATTCCAGATGCGACAACATATCCATACCACACACCCAACAATGCTTCAGCCTTTTTGATGCCAGATGGTAAAACCTTAGTGCAGCTTGAACCTTTGACTCGTTGTCAAAAAGGAGGTTCAATCTATGGTTGGCGTTACTATCCCGATATAAATATTTATGGACAGGGAATAGGCGGTGCACATTTTGGCTCTGGTCTTTCTTCTATTGGTGGTTCTATTCGCAAAGGTGAACTTACCAACAATCAGGGCAAACGCATCTAAATTACTCTTGATCACAACGAAGGTTAAAAACCAACGAAAAAATCAGGATTTCGCGCTTGATTATTTTTTAAGCCCCAAAGCGATCGCCTAAAATTTTCGCAATAAGCAAGAGTTAATGACATTAATTTTAGTTCTATTGAGAATAGACTTTGCTTGTTGACATGATGCGGCCGCCCTGTACCAACAATCGACCCATTCGCCATGCATTAAAAGTTCTGCTGTGGGCTAAAAAATACCTTTACTACACAAATTCTATTCCTGGGTATCGTTGGCCCGCAAATCGCGCTGATAACTATGCAGCTCATGTTTATGGTGGTAAAAACCCTGCCCTTGTGCAAGGAACCTTATTAGCCATTCCGCCAACACTAAGGACATATACTCTTAACTTGCAAACACCCGCAGCTAAAAAAATCTTTCATGCACTACAAGATTATGGTGCTTATGTAATTGATGATTCAGCATGGGACGCTCATGATATTGCGTTTGAGCAAGGGGTTAATGAAGAGTTTCGTAAAATCTATGGCTACAATTTGAACGATAAAAGTGGCAAGTTCTATGGGGAATTGATGAGATTATTTCAAGTACTTTATATTGTTGATAACAACAGTCCAAATAGCGTTGGTGGTGGTGGTACTCCGCGTGTAGCTCTGGCTCCGCCTATTGGTAACTAATCCATTACATTTTATTTTAGTGAATACTTTTGCAAAAAAGGATTCATATTTTGAGCTTATTTACTTACTCAACTGTGCTAGTCTTGCAGCAGTGGGGATAAAGGATAGAAATACCTGTCAATGTCTTTGAGGGTAAGAGTAATTGGAAGCATGATTAAATTTGCTAATGAGAAGCAGCTGAGTGTCTTGTTAGCAATTCTAGAGGTTGCAATTATGACAACTTTACCAATTGTGTTGGTTCCCTCTACTGCTCAAGCTGCTCATACTCGTTTATCAGAGGTCGATCGCGCACAAACCATACCAATTGCTTTTGCATTGATTAATAAACAAGCGTGTAGCTCTGCGAGAATTTCTCAGATTATTGAAAGATTACAATCTCAGATTGTTGAACCCAGTCAAATTTTAGTAGAGTGTGGCACTGCGGCAACTACCCCTCTCATTCAACTACTTGAAGATGAAAGCAAAAATCCCCTTAGCCGTCGTGCTGCGGCTAGAGTTTTGGGTCAGATCGGTTCTCAAGACGCTATTGCTGCACTAATTAGGATCGTTCAGCAGAATCGCTCAGGTATCGGTGATAGTGCATTGAGAGCGATCGCTGATATTAATTTACAAGCCAGAGATGCGGTTACTATTCTGACTGTGGCTATTGCAGATCAAAATCTAGAACTCAGCAAAGTGGGAATAGCAGCATTACGTCGCATTGATCCAGCAGTGCCAAATCAAGTTACTAGTTTTCTGCAAGAAGAACTTAGAAGCAACAATGCACAAAGACGCAGCACAGTTCGTTCCCTACTAGATCAACTTAGTCCCAATTCTGAACCCGATATTCCATTGTTCACTCAAGCACTCCAAAGCCAACAGGAGCGAACAAGAGCGCTCGCCGCCTATGTTTTGGTTCAGCTAGGACGCAGAGCAGAAGTTGTAATTCCAGTTCTTAGCGCAGCTCTGTTTGATAAATTGATAAAAGTAGCTCTGTTCGAGACACTGCTGCTTGTGCATTAGGGCGAATCGGTTCAAGAGAAGCAATTACAGTTTTGCTCGCGCAACTAAAAACTGGAAATGAAGCTACTCAAGCGAGTGCTGCGGTTGGACTCAGTTCTCTAACTGCTGGAGCAAAAGCAGCGATCCCTGTGCTAATTACTACTTTAAGAGATGAGAATGAACTGGTTCAGAGTATGGCTGCTTATGCTTTGGGGCAAATGGGCAAAGATGCTCAAAGAGCTATTCCTGCATTATTGAGAGTATTGAGCGATCGCAGTGCTAATGTACGTGGATCTGCTATTCATGCGTTGGGACAGATTGCTCCAGATGACCCAAGAGTAATTAGGGCGATCATCAGACAAAGTACTTTAGAGTCAGATTTGACAGTACTGAACAATGCTGTTGAAGTACTGAGGCAAATCACTCCAGCCGCAATGCCTACACTACTAGAAATTATTGCATTTGATGAGAGTTGGCAAAATGTAGTGATAGCTGAGACAGTGCTAGGTCGCTTCAACCTTACAATCTTACCAAGTCTCACTTCTGAAGCAAGTCTTTCGCTTATTCCGGCAGTACTTCGGAGGTATTCTTTTCCTTATATCTACGATGGAGAAAAGTTAGTAAACTTTTATCTCAAGAGGCAGTTGACTCCTCAAGTAATTTTTCAACTAGTAGAGATTCTTAAAGATAAAAATCAAGATATCCGCCTTCGGGGAAATGTAGCTATGGCAATAGGTTTAGCAGATTTAGAATCTCCACTAATAAAAATTTTAGAGGATGAAAATCAGGATATAGCACTGCGTACTGATGCTGCGATCGCTTTGGGATTCACAAATGGTTCATCTGTTGCAATTTCCAGCTTAGTCAAATTTGTGAGACAACATCCCGCTTATCATCTGGGGTTACGCCTTTCCAACCAACAATTGCAAGAATATTTATTCTCTAAATTATCAAATGATGAGTTAAACCTACTCGTCTTCGCTTTCGCAACGCTGCAAAAATTTCGTAATTCCAATCAAGCGAGTTTGTTTTTCAATCAATTTGAGCAAGAAAATTCAGTTTTATTTTCTGAACTAGAAAATTTTATTTCTGTGCTTAACGGCGCAGATGGGCCAGTAATGGTGCGTTTGTTACAAGAAAGTTCACAGACACCAGCTATTTGTCGTATCACCTTTATGCAAAGATTCCTTTGGAGATGTCGTTAATGTTTCATTACCAACAACTCTTCAAAAGAAGTTTGCAAGCTGTTCTTGGACTTTCATCCGGGCTGGCTGTCTGTTTTTTATTCTCTTCACCAGTCTTTTCGCAAATTGCTCAATCAAC
Organism: Nostoc sp. CCY 9925; assembly: GCF_963920935.1. Classification (NCBI taxonomy): domain Bacteria; kingdom Bacillati; phylum Cyanobacteriota; class Cyanophyceae; order Nostocales; family Nostocaceae; genus Nostoc; species Nostoc sp. CCY 9925. The sequence goes on from NZ_CAWUDO010000006.1 coordinate 172,798, forward strand.
CAATGAACGAAACTCAGAATTTCTATTCAAGGATGTGCCAATTACTGCATCACGAATCTGTCCTGATGTTGAGATTAAAACCTACATTAAACAGCTAGATTTTCCCTCGCAACTTGCTATTTCTAAAGCGTCTTATTATGCTTTAGTATCTCAATGTAAAGTATCAGCCGTGCCAGCCTTAATTGAGGCATTGAAGAGTCAACGTGAAAACATCCGAGCAAATGCGGCTTTGGCAATTGGAGAAATTGGTACAAAAGCGATCGCCGCAATTCCAGCTTTAATAGACGTGTTAGACGATGAAAGTAACGCCGTCCGGCTTAATATCAGCGATGTCAGTGGCGTGCTGAATTTAGGGGCAATTAGTGGCGATGTCACAAATGCCATCGGACAACTACCCAGTACTGATGAACCAGATAAACCAGGATTGAAGGAATTACTCACTCAATTGCAAGGGGCGATTGAAGCTGAAACCCAGTTAAGTCAAGAGGATAAAGCGGAGGCATTAGAGCAAGTTAAGGTCTTGGCAGAAGCTGGTCAAAAGCCCCAGGATGGGCCACTCAAGAAAATGGCCAATACAGCGCTTAAAGTTCTGAAGGGAACAGTTGCAAGTTTGCCGGAAGCGACAAAGCTGGTTGAGACTTGTAGCAAATTATTACCAATTATTACCAAGCTTCTGGGAGTAACGTAAGTTTCCTGGTAGGTTGGGCATCATTTCTATGCACTAAGTATTCCAAGTCTCTGCAAAGCGGCTGCAATGGCTATGAAGCATATCTTGTGTACCTTTTAGCTTTCATGTCGCCCCCTCATGGTTTGAGTACAACTTTGATACAGTTGTCTTTCCTTTGATTGAAAATTTCGTAGCCGTGCGGTGCTTGCTCTAGCGGTAGACTATGGGTGATCACAAAAGATGGGTCTATCTGACCATTTTGGATGTGATCGAGTAACGTGGGCAAGTACTTATGAACGTGGGTTTGTCCCATTTTGAATGTTAAGGCTTTGTTCATGGCAGCACCCATTGGCATTTTGTCTATAAAACCGACATAAACACCGGGGATTGAGACGTGACCGCCTTTACGACAGGCAAGCATCATTTGTCTAAGGACAATTGGTCGGTCTGTTTCCAGACGTACTGCTTGCTTCACTTGGTCGTATAAGTACTCTAAATCTGTTCCGTGTGCTTCCATTCCCACAGCATCAATACAAGCATCCGGGCCGCGACCACCCGTCATTTCTTTGAGGGCTTCTCCAGCATCGATTTTCTCATAGTTAATCGTCTCGACACCGCTATACTTCTCGGCTAGCTGTAAACGTTCGGGAATTCGATCGATCGCAATGACACGTTCAGCACCAAGGATAAAAGCACTCTGAATGGCGAATTGTCCCACTGGGCCACAGCCCCAGACTGCGACAGTATCACCAGGCTGAATATTACAGTTCTCTGCTGCCATATATCCAGTGGGAAAGATATCTGTAAGAAACAGTACTTGTTCGTCTGTTAGTGTATTAGGAATTTTGAACAAACCCACATCAGCAAAGGGGACACGGGCGTATTCAGCTTGGCCTCCCGCGTAACCACCCATCATATGGGAGTAGCCAAAAAGACCAGATGGGGAATAACCCATCAATTTTTCTGCTAACCAGGCATTGGGGTTAGAGTTATCGCACAGTGACCAGAGGTCTTGTTGGCAGAAAAAGCAGTTACCACAGGAGATGGTGAATGGTACGATGACGCGATCGCCTATTTTCAAATTCTTGACAGCGCTACCCAGTTCAACGACTTCCCCCATGAATTCATGACCCAGGATATCCCCCTTTTCCATCGTGGGGATGTAGCCATTGTAGATGTGTAAATCAGAACCGCAAATTGCGGTTGTAGTGATTTTAACAATAGCATCACGCGGATTAATGATTTTTGGATCGGGTACTGTTTCGACCCGCATATCGTTAGCACCGTTCCAGCAAACTGCTTTCATTGTTTTTCCTCTTTTGTATTAGGCATTTAAGTTGTCAGCACCCTTTGGGTAGGCAAAAGGGGAAAGGGTAAATTTATTCCTTTTCCCCTATAAAGGTCATTTGTCTGCGTAAACGCATTAGCTTACTTAACTCAAGGCTGCAACCTAACTTTTATGCAATGTTCTTTTTTGTGTTTGAATAGCTCGAAGCCATGCTTTGCTTCTGTTAGGGGCAAGTGATGTGTGAACACAGTAGATGGATCGACTTCACCCTTCAAAACGTAATCCAGCAACATGGGCATATACTTCTGACCAAACATTTGTCCCATTCTGAAGGTCATGGCTTTGTTCATGGCAGCACCCATCGGCATCTTGTCTACAAAGGCACCATAAACACCCATGATTGAAAGGGTACCGGCTTTGCGACCAGCCACCATCATTTGTCGCAGCACATGGGGGCGATCGGTTTGCAGGCGGATCGCTTGTTTGGCCTCGTCGTATATTCCTTCTAAACCGGTGCCGTGGGCTTCTAGTCCTACTGCATCAATACAAGCATCGGGGCCACGTCCTCCCGTCATTTCTTTGAGGGCTTCCCCTGCATCAACTTCTTCATAGTTGATGATTTCAGCTTTGGCAAAATCTCTAGCTAGTTGCAACCGTTCGGGAACTCTATCGATGCCAATGACGCGTTCTGCACCTAGCAGATAAGCGCTACGCATGGCGAATTGTCCGACTGGACCACAACCCCAGACTGCTACGATATCTCCAGGCTGGATATTACATAAATCTGCACCCATGTAGCCAGTGGGAAAAGCGTCAGAAATCGGTAGCAGCTTTTCGTCAGGAATATCTTTGGGAACTTTGATTGTACCCAAATCAGCAAAGGGTAAGCGCACGTATTCTGCGAAGGCACCTGCATAGCCACCAAAAGCGTGGGAATAGCCATAAATGCCTGATGTAGAAAAACCGTATACTTTCTCTGCCATCCAGGCGTTGGGGTTAGAGTTATCGCACAATGACCACATTTGGCGTTCGCAGTAGAAGCAATGACCGCAACCGATCATCGAAGAAACAACAACGCGATCGCCTTTTTGCAATTTCTTGACTTCACTACCGATTTCGACGATTTCCCCCATAAATTCGTGACCAATAATGTCACCCGGTTGCATCGTCGGGATGTAGCCATCATAGATGTGCAAGTCAGAACCACAGATAGTTGCTGATGTGACTTTGAGAATCGCATCACGCGGGTTAAGTATTTTTGGGTCTGGCACTGTTTCCACCCGCACATCGTTAGCGCCATACCAACACACAGCTTTCATGGCAATTTTACCCTTTACCTCTTGGTTGACCTTCTGTTGTGGCAATTTCCCCTGCTTCCATCAGCATTTTGAAGTGGCGTAAATCTTCAGTGAGGTTGTGTTTTGGGTCTTCACCAAAGAGTTTTGCGATGTCTACGACGGGCTTCGCCAACGCATTTCCAATCGCACCACCAGGTGGGTTATATTCCCTAACTACTTTGACCTCAGTACCACGATTACCTGGCGCTGGCTTAAACTGAACTACACCAGAGTTTTGAATTTCTGCGCTTTGAACCGAAGCCCAGGAAATTAATTCGTTTTCCCGATCTTCAACGATGACTGCATCCCACTCTAAGTTTCTATCTAAAAGTCCTTCAGCAATCCAGTGTGTTTTCTTATCGTCATACACTTTTACTTCTTTGAGATGCTTAATGAAGCGCGGTAAATTCTCAAAGTTACGCCAAAATCGGTAGAGTTCTTCTGCTGGTTTGTTAATGGTTACAGTCTTTTCAACTTTGACTCGTTGGTTTGCCATCATTACCTCTTGTGCTTGCTTATAGATTTTTGTTTTTTATATAAAAACTTGAACAAATTTATTTATCTGCACTTCTATATTTTTTAGACTTTTATTGGAAAATTAATTGTCTTTCAATAGTCTTAGTTTTTCCCTATTTTGCTACTACAAAAGTAGTAATTATATTTTGATTACTTACTCAAGTTTCTCGTGCTCAGATGTTCTCTAAAGTTGGAAACAGAGAAGTTAAGCATTTTTAATCTGATTCTTAACAGCCTAATCGATCCAATTTGCTAGCACTAATCTGAGCAAATCGGAATTGATAAATAGTTTATCTATAGAAGTTGGAAATCACCTCAGTCGCAGGGTAGGGTGTCTGGATTGTATTCTGCTTGTTAATTCTGCTCTTTATTAGTAGCCTAAAACTACTAATAATCAATCTTTAGGGTGATTTAATAATCAGAATACGGTAAAAATAATACTTTTAGATTTTCCTTGTTTACAGCAATGTCTGAGACAAGCTTGCCTACATACTTAGGAAATTGAGGGTGCGATCGCAAGGCAATAAAATTTCCGGCTGATTATAAATGTTATTTAGTTTGAACCAAAAAATTTACAAAATATGTATTCTTACTTTTTTCTTTTGAGTTTTGGTCTACTAGTGCATCACAGCGTCAATAGAGCAACCATTTCAAAACTCTAAAAAAGCAGATTCCGTAATACTTTTGACTTTTCCTGTTGTCCTGTTCACTGACTTTTGCCTTGCAGTACTAGGTTGTTGCAATCTGTCGAAGAAACTCAACATTCAAATCTAGCTTTGTTCCTAGCCATAGGGAACGATCGGTGTGGTCTGCCACATCATCGCCTGTTTCAGGATGAACGAGAATATCCAAACCTTGACGATTGAGCATTAACCAGGGGACAACTTTATCAAACTGATTTGGTAAGAAAGCAACTTGATACATTCCTTTTGGGTGGGGGCCGATGGGCTTGTCAAACCACCGTCCAAGCTGCACATCAAATCTAGCGCCCAATTCTTCACGCACACGAGCGGCGGCATCCCGAGTTGCGGTATCGAAATAGACATGAGCGTGAAAACCAACGATCTCGATAGTATCTTGTTTCATTATTTCTAGATCCACTTTTTGCTATCAACTCTAATTTTTTTGTCAGTCAAAAAGCGTTGGCTAAGCCCACCGCAGGCATCACTCAATTTTACCTAGTAGTCTATCAAGCCAACTTTGCATCGTGAGACAGATTTTTATTTCTTTTTTCCCTTCTTCCTTTGCGTTCTTCTCTAACGAGACGCTGCGCGAATGCGCCCTTTGCGGTTCGTTCCTTTAGCCTTCAAACTTCACTTGACAGACTACTAGTTCCGTGTAGTTAGCAATAGTTTGCGTAATAATCATTTCTAAAAATCGTTGTCACATACTAATTGATTGTAGGGGCGTACAATTCTACACCCCCACTTATGTATTTTTATCAGCTATTTTGTAAAATGCTACAAGTCTTGTAATAGTTGAAATCAAATCGATACAAAAGCAAAATTTCTAAATCTAGTTAACTATGAATTATGCAATTTAATACTTAGTTAACGCTTGAAGTACTTGTAGTTTCTATAACAAGTCCATCTTTTTTAGTGATAACTGAAAGATGCACAATATGTACTGAACAAGGAGCATGGTGAAGGACGTAGTTACTCACGCTACCGAGAAATAATTCCGTCAGTCCAGAACGACCGCGACGCCCCATAACGATTAAGTCAGCGTCATAACTACGGGCTAAGTCACAAATAAGGCGACCAGGATTCCCAAGATTTTGTGTAAATTCCGTAGTAATGCCTGCTGTATTAGCTTGGGCACAGAAAGCTTGCAACATCTGAATACCTTGAGTTTTAAAGGTTTCCCACTGCTTTTGGTATAACTCGAAGCTTTGACTGTTCAATCCCGGATAGTAGTCAAAATTAGACACCATAGGTACGTAAGGGCTACCCTCTTCTTCTGGTGATAAGACATGCAATAGCATTAAGCTAGCTTGTGTTAACTTTGCTAAATCTAATGCCTGGTCAAAAACCTTTTGCCCTACTTCAGAGCGATCTAATGCAACTAAAATCTTTTTAAACATATAGACCTCCAGTTCTATTGGTAATTGGTCTTTACGATTTTGGATTTGCAGATGCTGGATTGTTATAAATGAGCAACCTATCTGCTATAGTTGGTGACATTTTGAACTATTTTCAATAAGCGTGCAGTGCTGACACTACAAAAATTGCAGTCAAGCAACGCAATTTTTGAATTTTAAATTCCTGAAACGTTTTAGTCTGATAGTTATATTTATAGCAAAAGAATTTGAGGTACTTGTGAAGAAAGCAAATGTATGTGATATTTAATCTTTCTTCAAACAGCCCCATCCCCAAATTAAGTTTGGGACTGGGGCGTATTTATTTAGACGCTAAAAAACGCCCTCCTTTGGGGAGAGCGTTTTTGATTTAACTAGACTTGATGATTAACCGTTGATGGAAGGAGCGGTTAGAGCCACAGGAGCAACATCGCCAGCA